>WAPJ01000055.1 GCA_015520785.1 Candidatus Woesearchaeota archaeon | reverse complement strand
GGTGACTGCAGGCTTATACGTTGCAGAAGTCACGCCACGCGTCGTACGGCCGAGCGTTGAGGGGGAGCATGCTCCTCGCCAAGCGGCATGCGACGCGCATCCTCCAATTGCCAGAAGCACTCTGGCAGTGCTGGCTCCGAGGGCGGGATCTTGATGATGCCTGGCTTGAAAGCATGGAGGATGGCTGGTGGCTCGTGGGGAATGAGCGTGGTGACGTGCTCGGCGCAGGCCTTAAACGGGGGAGGATGCTGAAGAATTATCTGCCCAAGCAACGCCGCCTGCAGGAAGTGCATTAGCACAGTATACTCCTCCCTCCCCCTCTCACGGTAGGGGAGCAACCGAGTATGACGCTTGGTAGGTCTGAAGAAGAAACATTCGAGGAGAAAGTGGAAGGAAGAATGATGGGATCAGAGTAAGAGTATAAAAGTCTCGTTGGATCTGGTGAGGAAGCGTATGATCTTCCATGAGGATGAGCTTAAGCATCTCGGCGCGTATTATCTCTTCACGCTCTTCAGCTCGGCGAGCATGCTCATCCTCCCCTTCCTCTTCCCCTACCTGACCAGTCTGGGGAATGATTATTTTCATGCAAGCCTCTACCTGATCAGCTTCGGCCTCGGCCTTGTCATCTTCCAACTCCCCACGGGCATCCTCGCAGACCTCTACGGGCGGAAGAAGCTTATCATCATCGGAACCCTCCTCGCCAGCCTCACCGCTGCAAGCATCCCACTCGCAGAATCGTCACGCATCCTCCAACTCGTCCTCTTCTTCCTCCTCGGCATGAGCGCGGCAGCCTACTCGGGCGCAGAGGAAGCACTCGCCGTCCAGACCGCGCGGGGCTTAAAGCAGAACTTGCAGCGCGAGTATCTCATCAAGCGGAATAGTCTCACGCTCATCGGCCTCCTCATCAGCCCCCTCCTCGGCACGCTCATCTACGTCACGCTCGGCTATGCGGGCTTATGGTGGGCGATGAGCCTCCTCATCCTCTTTGCAGGCGTCCCGCTCAGCCGCATCCCCTGCCCGGAACGCGTGAAGACTCCGCCATTATCACGCTCACAGCTCTTCCAATTCCTCTCCCAGAAACCCCTCCTCATCCTCCTCATCGCACTCCTCTTCACCAATCTCATCACGCTCCGCGACGCGTCCTGGCAGCCCACACTCCTCGCAGGGGGTCTTGCAACGGCAGGCTTCGGCATTGCCTACGCATTCCGGAATGCACTCTCCGCGATAATGCCCTTCCTCGCACGCCTCATCCCCGAGGAGAAAGACCTCACCATGCTCCGCACGATCACGCTCACGCGCATGCTCCTCATCCTCAGCCTCCTCGCCTATCATCCCCTCATACTTATCATCACTATTTTCATCCTGGATAGCATGCTCATCAGCCTCCAGGATACGATCAGCCAGCACGTCCTCCACACGCTCATGCCAGAAGCCTGGCGTGCAACTGTGAGCAGCAGCATCCTCCTCGCCGGGCAAGCAGTTGGCTTCATCCTCATGCCCCTCTACGGCCTCCTGAGCGACCTGTCAAGCCCCCTGCTTATTACTCCACTCCTCGCCCTGAACGGTATACCCGCGCTCATCCTCCTCACCCTCGCGGAGCGTAAGCTTCAAAAAACCCTTGCGCGTGGAGTGCACGACTCATGAGCCAGAGGCAGGATCTTCTCAACGCGTATGAAGACCTCACACCCATACTTCTCGACGAGATCAGACGGCTCGGCCGAGAACTCGAGGGTCTCCGCGTCCTCCACGTGAATAGCACGGCCAAGGGTGGTGGCGTAGCGGAAATGCTCGCCTGGCTCATCCCCGCCCTCGAAGAAGCAGGCATCCAGGCGGAATGGCACGTGCTCGAGGGGAGTGATAGCTTCTTCCACATGACGAAGAAGCTGCATAACGCCCTCCAAGGACGGAATCATCCGCCCAGCGAAGAGGAATGGAATGCCTATTTCAACCAGCTCGCGGACGAGGCACGGCTCATACCCCGCGACGCGCATATCATCATCTTCCACGATCCCCAAACCCTCGGCCTCGCCCACTTCCTCCCCAAGGAAAACCAGGCGTGGGCGTGGCGACTGCATATTGACACGACCACTGCTGACGAGGAAACCCTCCAGCGCGTGCTCACACTCATCCCACCCATGGACATGCTCATCCTCACCCTCCCCGCGTATGGGATCCCATTCAAGCCCACGCGCAAGCCCATACGCTATATCCAACCCGCGATTGACGCGTATAGCAGGAAGAACCGGCCCCTCCTCGAAGGCGAGGCTGAAAAAATCCTGGGACGGTATGGGCTCACGCCCGGTTATGCACTCCAAGTCTCTCGCTTCGACCCGTGGAAGGGATTCGACCAGGTTATTGAAGCATGGCGCATGGTCCGCCAGCGCATCCCCCTCCAGCTCGTGCTCGTGGGGAGCGCGGCGGATGATGATCCCGAAGGCCAAGAAGTGCTTGAAGAAGTTAAACGCCTCGTCAAGGATGATCCTGACGTGACGATCATCACCGAGCATGACGATTTGCTCGTCAACGTCCTCCAGCGGCATGCCTGCTGCGTCTACCAGCTCAGCCAGCGTGAAGGATTCGGCCTCACCGTCACCGAGGCGATGTGGAAGGAAAAACCCGTTATCGGCGGACCCGCAGAAGGTATCCGAGCCCAGATCAAGCATGGACAGACTGGTTTTATCGCGCGTAATCCGGGCGAGGCTGCCGCTTACACGCTCGAACTCTTCCATGATCCAGCACTCCGCGAGCGGATTGGCAGGGCTGCACACGAGCACGTCCGCCAGCAGTATCTCCTCCCCCGCCTCGTCCGAGACCATCTCCTCCTCTACAAGGAACTCCTCACACGTAGAGAAGAAGCACGCGCCCAGACTGTGTAAGATT
>WAPJ01000054.1 GCA_015520785.1 Candidatus Woesearchaeota archaeon | reverse complement strand
GCATAGACGCGATAGTCCACGCCATACTTCGCCCCGCTCTTCACGAGCAAGCCCTTCTCGCGGAGATGCTCATACACCTGCATGCGCAGCGTGAAGCGTTCTAGCCGCGCATAGCGCTTCCATACTGTCTGCAGCGTAAGCTGCTGGCCGCGCGCGTTCACCGCGAGGGCTTTCTTCCGTTCAAGCAGGTAGACGGCTTCCTCGGGGAGGAGGATGAGCATGCCAGTGGAGGGCTCGCCATACCCCTTCTCCTTGAGACTCGCGGCTTCGCTGAGGAGGGCTTCCGCGTGCGTGGGCTGGATGAGGAGCTTAGGCAGGCTGGGCATTGGCTTTCACCTCGTGGAGGAGGCTTCGCGCTGTCTGCAAGAGGCCTTCACGCGTCTTGGGATGGCTGATGAGTTGGAGTGTGAGATGGACGCAGCGGCCATGATCAATGATGAGCGCTCTCCCTTCTAATAATCCTTCCGGGTCGAGGCGGATGTAGAGTCTGCCCTGATCATCAATCCTATTGGGGAGTTCGCGTTCAAGCCTGTCGCGCTCGCGGGGCTGAACGTGAGAGAGGAGGTGTGTGAGGAGCGTGAGAGCAGTCTTCTCCTTCTCCGCGCGGATGGTGAGGGTGATGATCTTCTTGCCTTCAAAACCCTCCTCGACTGTTCTCACGAGTGTGACTCCTGCTCTTTCCGCGTCCTCGCCCTGCAGAGGGACTGCCTGTTGGAGGAGGCTGAGGAGGGGTGCTTCTAATCCTGCATCGGCAGGCTTGAGGAAGACTCGCACGCGAAGCCAGGCGAGACGACGCATCATCTCTCTGCAGGAGTAAAGATTCTTTTTAAACTCTCTGCTCGTGTAAAAAAAATCGTATGGATTATTCGCTCGTCTTCCGTGAATTAACGGAGAGTGACATGCTCATCATTCTCGGCATCCTCCTCTTCCTCACAGGGGGGATCATGGTCAGCCTCTTCCAGCCCTTAAGCGTCTGGCTGAAGCTTGGCTTCCTCACCGCGTTCACTGGTGTGATCTTCTATACGGCGGGCATGCTCGGCCTCGCGCGTGACGCATCCCTCATCGAACGGGGTGTGAGGTGAGCGTGCATGGGCGCGCTCGGCTTCACGCTCAGCCTCCTCCTCTCCGCGCTGCTCGGGGGTGTGATCGGCTATGAGCGGGAGCGCGTCCACCGGCCTGCTGGATTAAGGACGCATATGATCGTCGCCCTCGGGAGTTATCTGATCAGCTATGCGAGTATTACCGCCTTCCCAGGGGATCCTGCACGGCTCTTGTCAGGCATTGTCACAGGGATTGGTTTTCTCGGCGCTGGCACGATCTTCCGCGAGAAGGACCTGATTAAGGGCTTAACAACAGCTGCCACGATCTGGGCGACGGCTGCTGTGGGGATTGCAATTGCCTTAGGCTTCCTGCGTGAGGCGATCATCACAGCCATTATCATCTATGCGGTTCTCGAGTTGAAGCATTTCCGCTTCTTCCGCGTCTGGTTCCAGTATGATGAGGACGCCTATCTCCGCGAGCTGGAAGCATACGTGAAGCCAGCAATGAGGGATTCTCGCGTGAATAGGGAAAAGCATGATGACGCGAAGCGGAAGAAGGGAAGGAAGCGGCAGAAGAAGGAGAAAAAGTAAAGGAAGGGAAAAGAATAAATAGTGGGGAAGGAGAGGATGAAAAGGAGTCAAGGAGAGGGAAAGGATATACCCTCAGCGAATCATCCTACCTTCTAAAAATCATATACCTCATACGATAAGACCTCTCACGTATTCCATCTCTACGACAAAGACTCTCGTATTCTTAGAAAAAAACAGTGGATGATTCGTCAGATAACCCCTCAGATAAGGATGAAAGAGATCATTAGGAAGTCTTGTTTTAGAAGAATCTGATATCATCATCCACGCCACGGATCTCCTCGTAGATATGCTGAAAGGCTTCCTTCACCTCGTCAATATAGTCTTTCACGGTCTCGGTCGTGACGTGCACTGGTTCGCCGTCAAGCGTGGCGATCATGGTAACAGCCTTGCGGAATTCGCGTTCGCGCGTGTAGGGTGCGCGTAACAATCGCCGGAGGAAGAGGCGGCGTTGGACGAGCGGCTGATAGGCTTCGTCAAGACTGAGAATGGCACGGGCCTGCTCGGGCTTCGACTCTGGGAAGGCGTCACGCTTCCCGGCTTCTACTTCATGCTGGATGATGGCGAGGAGGAGTGCGGTAAGCGCATCCTCGAGCCGTTCGAGGATGGTGCGCATCACGTCAACCGTACGAGCATACTTGAGGCTTACATAGTAGAGATGATCAGCCCGTTTGAGGGCTTCATACGCTTCGCGAAGATAATCATGGTCTTCCATACGGCCTCAATCCTTCATGGTGAGGATCATGCTCGCGGCAAGCCTGAGCGTGTCAAGCTCATCCTCGCTGAGGGTTTCCCGTTCTCTCGCATGGTAGGCGATGAATACTCCTTCCCGGAGGGGATGGAGGCTTCCCTCGTCCGCGAGCGTGAGGAAGCGTGAGAGCTTCTCATAGCGTGTGATGAGGGGTTTGAGGCGTGTGTCACGCTTCAAGCGGCGGAGGTTATCCTCCCAGAGGATGCGTGCCTCTGGCAGATAGGCTTGTCGGATGAGCTTCCGGAGTGCTTTCTCGGTGAGCATGCGTGTCTTCCGCGCCTGGCTGAGGAAGAGGAGGGTTTCCAAGGGGATGCTCACGCGTCCTGTTCTTCAAGCTTGAGGATGGCCGCGGCGAGATCACCCTCGGCTTCTTCCAATGCGCGGCGTGCTTCTTCAGCCGTCACGCCAGCCTGTTCCATCACGGTCTGCACGTCCTCGTCACGAATTGTGAGAGGTGCTTCTTCAGCAGGGAGGTGTTCGGGCGTGCCGATCAGCTGGTATACCTCCTGTCCTTGCATGCGGATCTTGACGAGGCTGGGCTGGGTGAAGACGAGCCGCTCACCCGTGGTGAGTGTGATAACAACGCTTGCAACGCTGAGGTCTTCCTGCTGGATGCCGAGCTGGCGCATGAGCCGTGCCATGTCCTTCGGATTCAAGCCTGGGAGCATAGAGGATCCGCCCCTTTTTTAGGAGAGGAGGTTGAGGATGAAGAGGCCGACTGCGAGCGCAGCACTCACGCCAACCACGATTTCAGGCGTGAGTTCAATGCTTGATGTTTTCTCGTCAAAATAGCGGACGATGCCTGCAATCCCCGCGGGCATCCTAATCTTTTCCTGTTTCGCCATTCCACCATCAGCCTCCCGTCGGAAACACTTCGGGAAAGAGACAGGATTATTTAAAACCTCTTCTCTCGAGCAGCCGGAAGGCTTCCGGTATGAGTGGAAGAGATGAATCCTCAAGGATGGGTCATACATATCCTCACACTCATTCTCACCCGGGGAGAACGCACTTCAACACCAACCCTACAGAATCACTCCTCCCCCTCATCCAACAGCATGAAAAGAAGAGAGACGTAAAGAATAAACATCATATGAACGGAGTAAGGGATAAGGAGGAGAAGAAAGGAGAAGAGGAAACGGACGGAATAAAGGAATAAGGGAAAAGAGAGGGAGGGGAGTGGAGAGATCACGTCACGCTTGCTCGTACACGTCCGCGAGCGGGGGATAGCGTTCCCGGAGGAGTCTCAAGGCAAGCCTCCGGCCCTCCTCGCGTTTCTCTTCAAGCTCGTGGAGGAAGCTGCTGACGCGTTCCGCTGCGAGCCGTTTCAATTCTCCTGTGAGGAGGTCGCCCTTCCGATACGCGTCTTCAATCTCCCATAGCTTCTCATCATCCTCTTCAAAACCGTAGCGTAAGAGTTGGAAGGCAACATCAACGTCAGGATTCCCACCCTTCTCCCGATGCTCCTCGACTGTTGCACCACCACCACTATACGCGTACTTCATAATCTTCCGCACAGCCTCCTCGGGCGTGTCCGTCAATGCGATATAGCTTGTGGGATCACTACTACTCATCTTCCCACCCTTCAAGCCGGGTGCGAAGACATGCACCGTACTACTCGGCAGCATGAATGCATACTCCTTATAGCGTTGTGCGAGGTCGCGCGTATAGCGGAGATGCGCATCCTGATCAAAACCCACAGGAACGAGCACGGGATCAGAAGGATGGAAAGCGGGGAGCATTGGATGCAGGATATCAGCCGCTTGCACGGTGCTCACCATGATCCTCCCCGGACTCGCAGTACCATAGATGGCTTCAAACTCGTTCAGCGTGGTATGCTTGGCAAGATGCTTGACGAGCATATCATACGCGCCGCTTTTCACCCCATCCATGCTCCGCATGGTTTGAAAGTAGAAATCCGTCTGCTCGAGATCCAGGCCGAGGAGGCTATAATGGGTTAAGTATTCATCCACCGCGATCCTCACGGCTTCACGACGGCTGATGCCACGCTCAACGTACGCCTCCGCATCCGCGATGACAAGAATAATCCTCCCACCCTTCCGCTGATAGTATGCAAGCTGACGGATGACAAGTGTATGGCCGAGATGCATCCTGCCTGACGGCATAAGCCCGGTGAGGACGGTGAACGGCTTCCGCTGCTTGATGCGCGTGAGGATCCGGTCAAGATCCCTCCCCG
>WAPJ01000053.1 GCA_015520785.1 Candidatus Woesearchaeota archaeon | reverse complement strand
GCTCAACCCCCTCACGCCACGCGACCAGCCACCCGCAGAGCGGGATCATGACTACACGTACACGTTTGACACTGCCGACACGTATGATGATGATCTGAACAGCCGGCTGACAACGATTGAGATTGAAGATGAAGCGGGGAACGTGAATACCTGCACGATTGGCATTGATCGTGATATCACACCCCCAGCCAGGGATAGTCTGCTTGAAGCCGAGCATCGCGTCGTGCCCGCAGGCTTCACCGGGCCGCTCCATTTCATCGTGAAGCACGGCTCTGATCGGGATAATGCGGGGACTGGCTCGGGCGTGCAGACGATTGGCGTTTATGTGCAGCGTGCACGCGGCCTCGAGGATATCAACCACTTCCCCACCTGTTCTGATACTTGGGATGGTGCGTATCTCCCAGCATTCTTCCTCCATAATACGAGTAGTACGAGTGAGACCGCGTTCACGTATACGGATCCAAGCCCAACAGGAGCGGACATTCTGCGTGAAGGCTACTGTCACCGGTATGTCATCCGCATCTGGGATAACGTGCAGAATTATATTGACATGAACAGTAGCGATCTTGAAGCTGCTGGCGCGCAGATCAACCTGACCGGCGTTGACATGCACGCTTCACGAGAAGAGGATGCCTGCCGGGTCTTCGGTGAAATGGATAATTGTAATGATCGTGCCAGCTTCTTCGCCGGCAAGTTTACAACCATCCCCCAGGAGCAGGGCGCATGCCCCGGGAGCTGCCTGGCAGGATGGACGAAACGCGTGAATGAGAGTTTTGAGATTGAAGCCTATCCGCGCGCGACCGTGTACGTGATCGGCCGTGGCGAAGACTCCCTCACGGGGGGGATGGTGAACATGGAAGAAGCGTATCGGAATGTGAGCGGCACGCACGGCAGGTTCATCCTCTACAACCTCACAGTCTATGGACAGTACGAGGATGGCTGGGCGTACGGCCTGCACAGTCTCAAGGGCATTCCCAGACCAGAGGATCGAGCACAGTATGAGGATGTCATCCTCCCCAACCTGAAAGTATACGGCACGCGGGGTGATCCCTACGCGCAGAGGGATCCGACAGCATACCCCCTCGCCGAGCGCCTCCTCACAAGCCTTGAGATTATCTTCGGCTTCAAGGCTGACGCGTGCACTTCGGACTGTACGTTGAAGAGTGGTGCGTTACACCTCTGCCAGGCGGCGTGTAATAATCCGATTGACGCGCCAGGCTGCGCGCAACGGCTCAGCGACTTCCAAGAGGAAGCGGGTGTTGACAGTATCCGCGTCAGCCAGCTGTGTAATAATCGTCCCCTCGGGAGTATCGTATCGTATAATGAGACGCATGACGTCATCTGCTGTACCGGCCCGCTCGTCGAGAAGAGCGCGTACACGCCAGTCAACCTGAATATTACCGCGAAGCGGATTGTTACGAAGGAACGGCTCGTCTACTATCGCGGCCGGCTCGTCAAGCTCGTTGTGAAACTCTTCACGAACAGGGAGGACTGATAGAGCTTCCTTCTTTTCTTTTTCTCCCTTCTCGCTTCCACCCTCTTTTTTCCTTCTCATCTTTCACTTTCCCCCTTCTTCTTTTTCTCATCCCCCTTCTTCAGATGTATGATCAAATTATGAATTCCCCCTCTCAGACTCCTTCTCACACTCTTATCCTTCCGAACGTGCCGAGGGATGATCCTCCTCTCATCACCCCCTTCACTCTCAAAAAAGAACTTAAACGGGTAGGCAGAAGAAACCCTCTTTCTAAGGGGAAACTATTATAAGAACCGCGTGGTCTGATACGCGTGCATGCGGAGAGGCTACGCGTTCATTCTTGACGTCACGTTTGCAGCGCTCGTCCTCGCGGTAGGCTTGCTCATCCTCTTCACCCAGCTCTACTATACGCCTACGATTACACCGCCAACTGTCTTCGGGATT
The DNA here is from genome assembly GCA_015520785.1 of Candidatus Woesearchaeota archaeon. GTDB lineage: Archaea > Nanobdellota > Nanobdellia > Woesearchaeales > WAPJ01 > WAPJ01. The sequence continues at coordinate 4,338 of WAPJ01000053.1, read as the reverse complement.
GACGTGATCCGGAACGCGTATAGTACGCCCATCATCCTCCTGACGAATCCTGACATTATCAGCCTTGTCTGCAGCACGCCCAGCTGTCCCGACAAGCCATACGGTATTGCGAACCCTTATATGACCGTGGGTGGTCAGCTTGGTGAATACTATAAGCTCTGGCTTGAGGATCATGATGAGAACTGGCTTATCGCTGCGGGGAATCTTTCGAATGCCACGTTCATTCCCCTCATCCCATCCCAGTATGACTACCAACTCCAGATTGAGGATATTATCCTCTCAATGAGGAACGTTACACCCTTTGAGGACGCGCTAATCCGCCTGCACGTGAAGACAATCGTCACCGGGATTACCCGGTCACGTCACTTCTACGGTCCCTACCTGATCAACCTGACCATCTGGACGCACTAGCCCAAACACAGGTTTTAAAATCCCAGGAGGCTTTATACGTTGCATGCGTCAGCCAGCCTCCCGGAGGGGATTCTTCTTCACGCTCAGCAGTATCTTCCTCCTCTTCCTCCTCGTCCTCATGCTCCAGCCATCCCCCCTCAAGCTGACCGTTGCTCGAGCACAATACTATCAGGATCGCGTCCTCCTCGGGCAGGAGCTTGTCAGCACCTTCCGCAACGCGTATATCCCCTCCATCATAAAAGGGCTTGCACCAGCAGTCTTCACTGGACTGGCCGAGCAAGCCTATCACCAGCATGAATTCTATCCCTCCCTCCTCGTGCTCGAGGGGAACGTCACGGAAGCCTATCTTACGGGACGGGTGAATGGGAAGCTCCTCCAAGACTATCTGCCGGGGAGTGATCCCGTCAAGAACCTTACCATACTCCTCCAGGCCTTTGCTAACCTCTCCTGGGAAGCCTATAAGATTAACATTACCATCAGCCAGCAGCCAGAGGATTATTCTTTCCGACTCGTGCAGAATGAGACGTCCGGCCCATGGTACTTCTACATTCTCGTCACTATTCCTTATAATGTCACCCTTCCACCGGATGAGACGGGCAGGCCACTCGCCACCTGGCAGATCACGGATACCATTCCTGTCCTCATCCCCGTGAGTGGCATGCCCGACCCCTACCTGACGATCACCTCGGAGGGATGGTATAATCGGACCATCCATCCCTACCCCCTCCCCGCATATTGGGATGCTGAAGGCACAGCTTTCAGACGCTTCGCGAAGAGTAAACGCTACATTCCCACTAACCGGTCGTTCAGCTTCCTCGACCGTTTTATTGGCATGCGTGAGCACGCCTCGTGTTGTGGTATCATGACGATCATCACTCCCGAAGAGTATGCAGCGTGGAATCAGACGGACGCGCATCCAACCACGGTGAAGGATTTCTTCAGCTGTGATCCCCGCTCCGCGAGCATGACAAGTCTCAACTATACTGCCTGGTCTTTTATTGATTGTGAATACTTCCTCCCTGCCTTCACGCCGGATAGTTGTCGGAATCCGGATGATGCCATTTACGCGGTTGATGGATGGAGTAACGTCACGCCGTATGGGAGCGGATCATTCCCCTTCACGATCAGCGCGAGCTTCGCCGTGGACACGTTCAACCTGAGCACTGAGACGACAAGCACGGGGAGTCCAAGCCTCCTCTACTTGGGCGAGCATCTGATCGGCCTCTGCGCGTATCAGACTCTTGAAGGCGTCCTGCCCGGCTGTGGGAATGGGATTCGAGAATATGGAGAGGAGTGTGACTGGGGTGATGCGAACGGGCAGGAATGCGAGCCACCCTACGAGGATAGTTGTACGTATTGTGATACGAACTGCAGACTCCAGACCATCCTCGGAGGCTTCTGTGGGGATAACGAGGTACAGGAGGACTATGAGGATTGTGACCCGCCCCAGCCAGCCTGCACGCCCGGCTATGATGATACGTGCACGTACTGTGATGAAACCTGCCATTGGAAGACACTGGAGGGCGGCCGGTGTGGTGATGGTGAAGTGCAAAGCCCGCCCGAGCAGTGTGACCCTCCAGAATCAGCCTGCACGCCAGGGTATGGTGAGAGTTGCACGTATTGTGATGGGAGTTGTACGCTCCAAACCGTGCAGGGAGGTTATTGTGGTGATGGCACCTGCCAGTGGTCATATGAGGACTGCTCGTGGCTTGGTGCTTTGCTTAAGGGAAAAGAATGGTGTCCTACTGATTGTGGTACCTGCTGGTGAAGAAGAATGCTGAGACGGATGTGAAAAATGGTATCGTATGAAATGCTTGGCAGAGGGTATGATTCCCTCTACGCTCGCGAGCAGGAGGAAAAATATGTGGAGGTCTTCTCACGCTATCCGTGTACGCCCGGCTGGCGCGTCTTGGACGTGGGGCATGCGACGGGAAGAGTCTGCGCGTGGTTGAAGGAATGCGAGGTAGTGGGCATGGACACAGCAGCGGAACTCTTGAAGCATTCACCATGCGAGACGATCAACGCGAGTATGGATGATCCCTTCCCCTTCCCTGATAGTTCTTTTGATCTCGTCATTTCCTTCACGGCATTTCATCATGCGCGTAATCCTCGCTTCACGCTCGGCGAGATGCTCCGCGTCGCGAGGAAGCGTGTGATCATCACCCTCCACGCCCGGCTTCCTTCAACCGAGCGTTTACGAGAACTCCTCATCCGGGAGGGGTTTCACTCTTTCCCTGCAGGAGTAGATATTGCTTTCATCCGTGAGAGAACGTAGCATGAGTGAACGTATTTCTTTCTTTTTGCTTCTTTTTGACCTTCTTATCTCGCGGAGTATCCTGGTAGTGTGGCTCCTCTTCTTGGAGCTATGGGGTTTTTGTGGGTGAGGATGATCTGATACGTTGGGTCGAGTGGTGAGAATCATTCCGGAGCGTGGTGAAGGGTGTGCTGTTAGTGGAAGGAGAGAATAATGCGATTGAAGGAGGAGTGGAGGGGAGAAAGGAAGTGTGGGCTCGCCCGGATTCGAACCGGGGACTTCCGCTCTGTGAAAGCGGCGTCATAACCACTAGACCACGAGCCCAGCAGGGGGATTTTCCCTTTCTTTTAAAACGTCTTCGTCTGAGGAGATTTTACTATTCTTTTCTCGTAGTGTGATCTTTCTGTTGTGTTGGACGCGGATTGTGAGGTGGATGGTGAAGCGGTACGTGTGTGGGCTGGGATGAAGGGAGGGGTGTGGTAATATGGTGGTGTGACTGTTTTCTCGTGGAAGGGCTGCGTGTCGGAGGGAGGCGTGGCAAGCCCCCAACCCCAACTATAACCACTGAGGAGTTGTTAATAAGGAAGGTTTTAAATACGAGTGGGTCTGGTCCTCACGCATCTTCTCAACACTCCTGAGGTGAGCCTGCTCAATGGCAAAAAAGAAGAAGACCACGCCAACGGAAACCATCAAGACCCTCCTCCAACAAGCCGAGGAACGATTACCTGAAGCACAGCGGGAAGGCTTCAAACGCGTCAAGAGCATCCTCGAATCCTATACGGCTGAATTGGAAAAAGCAGGCAAGCTCTTCCCGCATGGTATCGCACTCCTCCCACCACCCGTCAAGCGCGACCAGCAGGGCCAGCCACTCCTGGACGCGCAAGGCCGTCCCCAAGTGGATACGGAAAAAATCGTCGTCCTCGTCCACTATGATGATCAGGATGACGAGGAGCATAAGCAGGACTGGTATGAGGAACGCATCAAGCACGCGCGAAGCATAGCCAGCAGGGTTGATGAGAACCTCCAGCCGTATGTTGTTTTCACCCGGCAGCTCTGGCAGGACCTCATGGACGCACGGTATGATATCCCCCAACAGTTAAGCATGGGCCTCGTCCTGCATGACGAAAAGGGCATCCTCACCGCGCTCCGCGTTACTGAGGTTCATAAGAACATGGTTCTCAAGCGGTTTGAACGTTACATTGTCAGCTACGTGCTTGCAGGAAGCCTCACGCAGGGGAGATCTACAGAGAAGAGTGATATTGACGTGTTCATCGTCGTTGACGATACTGACGTGAAACGCATGACCCGCTTCGAACTCATGGAAAAACTCCGCGCCATCATCTATGGCATGGCAATCGAAGCAGGCGACCTGACGGGCGTGCGGAATAAGCTCAACATCCAAGTGTATATCCTCACCGACTTCTGGCAGTACGTGCAAGAAGCGAATCCGATCATCTTCACCTTCCTCCGTGATGGTGTACCATTGTATGATCGGGGCCTCTTCATGCCCTGGAAGCTCCTCCTCAAGCAAGGCCGCTTAAAACCAAGTCCCGAGGCGATTGACGCGTACATGCAGTCAGGCCGCCAAATGGTTAAGCGAGCAGAATATAAGCTCAAGGAGATTGGCATGGAAGACATCTTCTGGGCGGTCATGACACCAACCCAAGCAGCAC
>WAPJ01000052.1 GCA_015520785.1 Candidatus Woesearchaeota archaeon | reverse complement strand
TGGCTATACCGTGTATCCCGTGAATATTCATAATGGGATAATTCAGGGTGAGCGCGTGTATCGGACGCTCCACGAGCTCACGCGAAGCGTGGGGAGGCCTGATCTTGTCGTGTTCGTCATCCCACCCCGCGCGGCGTATGAAGTGATGCGTGAAGCGGAAGCGCTCGGCGTGAGACGCTTCTGGTTCCAGCCGGGGAGTGATGATCCCCACACACGAAGGGAATGTCAAGAAAAGCAGCTTGACTGTACGCTCGGCATGTGTATTATGAAAGCGACAGGCAGGGAGAAAGCATAAAAGGAGGCTCTCCTCCTTAGTCATCCTATGCCTGTGCGGCTTATTCTCGTTGGCACGCAGCACGCGGAGAATCTTGCAGCAGTCCTGCGGAGTGCGCGTGCTTTTGGCGTTGAGGATGTCTGGCTCGTCCAGCCGAGCTTCACGCTTGGCAACGTGGAAGGCCGGATTGCACGGCGGGGTGAAGACCTGCTTGAACGCGTCCGCGTGACGGAGAGGCTTGATGATGCCATCCAGGATCTTGACGTGCTCCTCGCCGGGAGTGCAAAGGATGCCGTAGGACGCAATCTCTTGCGGGATTATCTTCCGCTCCGCGACGCGGTCATGCGCGTAAAACAGGCTGAGCGTGTCGGTTTTCTCTTCGGCCGTGAGGATACGGGCTTGAGGGATGAGGAGCTCCGCCTCGCGGACGTCTGGTATACAATCCCTACAGTACCACCGCAGCGCGCGTTAAACCTGGCGCACGCGGTGAGCATCACACTGTACGAGTATCACGTTCAGACACGCGAAGCAGGGCGGCTGTTGCCGCGCGCGTCGCGCGTGGAGCGTGACGTATTGTATGCGCTTATCATGCGCATTGTCCAGGAGGTGAACGAGCAGCTTGGCGTGAGGGATCTTGCGGCTCGCTTGCGCGTGCAGGGGCTCGTCTGGCGGCGCGTGCTTGGCACTGCCGACCTGTCGGATATTGACGTGCGCAGCCTCCTCGGCTTCTTCCGGGATGTGGAGAAGCTCCTCACGCGCGAGAAGGAATAATTCTACTGCCTCATTCTCACCACTCCTTCTATCCTCTTCACACCCTCCTTCTCTCCCTTATTCTCTTCCTCCTTTTTTCCTCTTCTTATTCTCTATCCCTGTCGAATGGATTGTTGAAGCAACAACTTTTTTGAGAGTTGAAAAAGAAGAAAGAAAATGGGGGGGTGATGATATGGAGTAAAGAGGAATGTGGAAGGAGGAAGAACAAAAAGTGCGGGAAAAAGTGAAGATGGAAAGGGTTTTTGACAGAAAAGGATCATACGTCTTCATTCTCGCTGAGCGTGCGGTAGGAGGCGACGCTGCGCGGGGGGAGGAGGGGGAAGGAGAGTCTGGCTATGACGACGGGCGTTGTGAGGCCGAGCTCGCGGAGCGTGTCAGGATGAACCTCGCCAACCTCGCCAATCGGTTTTCCATTGAGGAGGATCCTGCTACTCCGGCCGGGCCAGTAGACGCGCGGCTTGGAGGCGTGGAGGATGGGCTCGTGTGTAATCTGATCATGCAGGCCGAGCCGGTTGAAGAGGGTTTCCAGCACGGCACGCAGGTCGGTATAGGATGCGGTGGGCGTGGCGTGGAGGATGCCGAGCTCGTCTTCTTCAATAATCTGAGTATCCTTGCGATAGGCGATGCGGCCGAGATGCATAAGCTTGTGCGGATAGCGTTCCTGCTTGTTCTCCACGGCGGCTTCAAGCAGCGGGTAGAGGATGCTCGTCCGGATACTATCGTACTGCGCGTTCAACGGGTTTTCAAGCCTGACCTGCTTCCGCCAGGATCCGAGGATGCGTTTCTCCTCAGCCGCGTTCGTCAGGTGGAGGAGGGGGAGTTCATGATAGCCGAGTTCTGCGAGGATGCTCAGCACGTGCTGCTTCTCATCCTCCAGAGGATGCGTGTCTCCACTCCCCTCAAGCCTGGGGAGGACTGCGGGGAGGTTCTCATAGCCGAGGCTGATCGTCACGTCCTCAATCAGGTCCACGGGATGGAGGATGTCCGCCCGGTAGGAGGGGACTGTGACAATGCCCTGCTCGTATGCGTGTCCCATGCGTCTCAGCGCGTCGCGAAGCTCTTCCTGGGAGAGTTTGACGCCGATGAGTTGTGACGCGTCGCGCGGCGTGAGCCGCACGGTGCGTGGTTCTTCGGATGGGCTTTCAATCCGCCCACTCAAGAGGGGATAGTCGTCAGGATACTGGATGATGACACGCTTCGCGCGTCCGCCGAGGAGTTGGAGGGTCATGGTGAGTATGGCGAGACTCGTGCGGATGGTTGGGAGATGATAACCGCTGACTTCGATGAACACGCTTCGCGTACGCGTCGTGACACGCCCAGTGTCTTCACTATTCACGATGGGCGGGATGCTGAGGAGTTTCCCCTGCGCGTCGATGAATGCGGGCCACGCGTTCATGCTCGTGAGGAGGTGACCGTAGGCTTTCCCTTTGGGATGCTGGTGGAGGATGTCGCGTGCGGGGATGGGCTGGCTCATGCCGAGAGGGGTGAAGCGCGTCTCATCAGGATTGATCTGGGTGAAGCGGACAGGCCAGTGGATGTGCT
>WAPJ01000051.1 GCA_015520785.1 Candidatus Woesearchaeota archaeon | reverse complement strand
GTACCTCACCTCACTTGGAAGCATTCATCAAACAATTTAAGGTGGAACGGATCGAGGAAGAGGTGAAGAAGGATTTAGAAGAGATCCTCAGGACGAGCGGGTATATGGGAGGATATGATCTCCGCTTCACCCGGGAGGGTGAACGTGGATATGTCACGCTCACGTTCACTGATCCAGCTATTTTCAAAGAGGGGCGGCTTCACAGGGTAAGCGAGTATTTTGCAGACTCATACATGATGGCTTTCACGCCCGGGAGGTATGCTGAACGCCAAGCGTCTGCGCGGAAGCAGCAGTGCCGGGAGTATGAAGAACCCATGGGATACTAGAATGAAGAAGAAGGAATGAGTGAAGAGGGGGAAAGGTTTTTCTCCTCGCTGGCTTGTTTCTTCAGTCTTTCCTCTTAGCGGAGGACTTCGATGCCGAGTTCCTCGTCAACCATGCTCTTGGCGGGCGTGCGCTGGGGTTCCTGCTCCGCGCCGAGGATCCAGGGGCTCTTCACGCCGGTGATGATGGTCATCACCATGATCTTGCCCTTCATCTGATCGTCAATCCGTGCACCCCAGATGACATTCGCATCCTCGTCCAGTGTTGCTGTGACGAGATCACCCACGCGGCTGACTTCCTCAAGGGTCATGTCCGGGCCGCCGGTAATGTGGATGAGCGCTCCTGTCGCGCCGTCATAACTCACGTCAAGCAAGGGGTTGCTGAGAGCACCGTGCACGGCTTCCTCAACACGATTCGCCGTGTCACTCACGCCCACGCCGATAATAGCCACGCCACCATTCGTCATGATTGCTTTAACATCCGCGAAGTCAACGTTCACGAGGCTGGGCACGGCGATCGTCTCAACGATACCCTTGATCATCGTGGCGATAAGCTCGTTTGCTACTGCAAAGGCTTGCTGGACGGGGAGGTTACCCGCAATCTCAACCAAGCGGTTATTGTCAATCGCGATGACCGTGTCACTCACCTGTCTCAACTGCTGGAGGCCGAATTCTGCCTTGTCGAGACGGGCGCGTTCAATCTTGAAGGGCATGGTTACAACACCGATCACGATAGCGCCCATCTCCTTGGCAACCTTCGCAGCTACGGGTGCTGAGCCTGTACCAGTACCACCACCCATGCCCGCGCAGACGAAGACCATGTCCGCGCCCTTCAGGCTTTCACGGAGCTCGTTGAGGGATTCCTTCGCTGCCTCGGCACCCTTCTCCGGATAACCACCAGCGCCGAGACCGCGCGTGACTTCCTTGCCGAGGAGGATCTTCTTGTCCGCATTCGTAATGCTCAAGTGCTGCGCGTCCGTGTTAGCAGCGATGATCTCCGCCCCGGTAATGCCCTTCGTGTAGAGCCAAGAGACCATGTTATTCCCAGCTCCCCCGAGGCCGATCACTTTAATATTGGCCTGCTGGTTGAATTCGGGCATGTCCTTCTTTTGCTCTGCAGCGTTTTTCACGAGGAAATCCATTCCACTCATTTTTAACCCCCTCTTCACGGTTCTTTTTTGGATATGAGAGCGCAGTATATGCGCGCGCGTATAGAGCTCACGCTAGCGAAATCATTATAAATGCCAGCTGCTCTATACGCTTTTCACAGAAGACGCATCATCCCGCTTGCCCCGTGGGATGCATGCTCAAGCCCCAGGGAAAATGATTCGTATGACAGCAGGTCACCTGCCCCAATCATGATCTGCCTGTCAAAGCCCCAATCATTTTCGCCCCAAATAATCGTTTATGCCCCGAATCGTTTTCTTTGCCCCGTTCTCCTCCAGACGTGAGAGGATATTTAAAATTATCTCTTCTCGGCTTGTAGAGTAAAAAAGACCACTCACTGATGATACTCGGCGAGGATTGTCTCGCCCAGCTCGCGCGGCGAGACAGCCAGACCATGCTTCTGAAAGAAAGCTGCCAAGTTCCTCATATCCCGGAGGAAGGCGTCGCGAGCGGCAGGCGCGGAGCGTGGCACTGCCTGCGAGAAGTCAATCAGCACAAGCCGGCCCGCATCATAGAGAATATTAAATGGGCTCAGGTCGCCATGCACGAGGCCCGCCCCATGATACAACCGCCGATAAGCAGTGACGAGCTGCGCATACCAGTCCTCCACCTCACCCTCCCCCGGGATGATATCCTTCAACTGGGATGCCGGCCTCCCAACAGTGCCAATCAAGCGCATGAGGAGGACGTGATCCTTCCAGGCGAGCGGCTCTGGCACGGGTACGCCAGCCGCATAGGCTTTCTGCAGGTTGATATACTCGCGCCGCGCCCAGGCGAAGATCACCTTGCGACGCTTCTTCTGCAAGCCATAAAAGCGTGGATCAGACGCGAGATAACTATACATCCGGTTGAAATCACACGTCTCTAAACGGTAGATCTTCACAATAATCCTCCCCGCAGGACTCTCAGCAGTAAAAACATTCCCCTCCTTCCCAATCTTCACAGGACTGAGCGTCTCATCATCCACGAGGCCGCGTGCCGCGAGTTGATGCAGGATGCGGAGCGTATAGCGGTCCCACACGTCATCCCTGACTTTGAAGGCTTCACGCGCACGCCTCGCCATACAACTGGCTGAAGGAAGCACTCTTGTTTTTAAGGCGTGTGTTTGGCGAGGAAAACCTCGTCAAGCGTCTCGAGAATGCCTACCGTATGCTGTGCGCTCGCCACACTCACCCACACCATCCGGTCGAGGAGTTCCTCGGCATGCTTCACGCTCGGCGTGGGCGTTGGCACTCCCACGAAATTAGCGAGAGAGGGCGCATAGGACTCATATGCTACAGTATCAAGCATCCGTTCACCCGTCTCATCCGTGAAGAAGAAGAGCCGCTCATACACTGACACGAAGTTTTGCGGGAGGTCATAGCCACGTCTGACCAGTCCGATAGCAGAATGAGATATCCCTCCCTTCAGCAAGAGTTCTGCGGCAAGCATGTCCGCCTGAACCGTGAGGGGCATGAATTCTCCTGCGAGACGTGCAATGAGTTCAAACACGCGTGTATCATCCGACCGGGAGAGGTATGGCATGCTCAGCCATGCTTCCAGCTCGCGCAGCTTCCGTTCAAGCCCTTCCACGGGGGAGGGGATACCCTTGCTTGCATCCAGCGTTGCGAGACCGATCCGATACGCGGTTGGCAGGGTATACTCCTTCCTCGGGAGGGATGCTTCGCGGAGCTGCGCATACAATTGCTCCGCTTCGACGGGCTTGACGAACTGGTACGAGCCTGGAAGGAGGAGACGCTTCTCGGGCAGCATATGCCCACCCGCTCAACGAGGAGGAGGTTTATAGGCGTTACGCTTGAGAATCCTCCAGGGGGAGAAGTAAAAAGAGAAGGGAAGGGGATGTGGGGGCGCTGGGATTTGAACCCAGATCAGCTGGTCACTCCAATGGCATGCGGTCATCATCCCGTCCAGGGATTCTCTGCTCCAGGCATTACTGGAGCCAGCCATTCTAGCCAGGTTAAACTACGCCCCCAGAAGGGGAATACGCACTGGCAAACCGCAGGGGCTTTTTGAGGCTTACGCTTCACACAGTGGGGGAGCTTCTTCATCAGCCCCTCTTTCTCCACATCCTTTTCCAATGAGCGTGTATCATCTTCTTAGCCTTCATTTTCAACGTTGAATGATGAAAGGTAACGAGGAAAATCCTTCAAGCAGGGGAGAATGAGGGTCCTTTACAGAGAGAGGACCGAGATTATTCAGAAGATAAGGAAGGGAGAGAAGACTAGTCCTGCCATTCACGAACAGGCGTGGTGAGCATGCGAATATGCTCTCTTTCTATCTCGTCAGGCTGGGCGTGGATGAGACAGTGTGGTCCTCCTTGTGGGAGGCTGCTGGCCTGCTGGTAGTCTTCCAGCCTCCCGTGGAGGCTGATACTGTCAGGCTGGCCGAGACGCGTACAGCTGATGAGAAAAGCATCCTCCGGGAGGACTCCTGTGAGGAGGCGGATCGCGTCGGGCAGGCTCATCAGCCACGCGTCACCACTCGCTTCCGGCGTGAAGCCGTCCGCGAGACTGCTGGGCGTGTCTGGCGGGGTGAGAATGTCAAGGAGGATGAGCGTATGCACGCCCATACGCATATTCTCCATGAGACTCTTCTTCCAGCTGTCAGGCTGCCACTGCCTGCGGGGATAGGGGAGGCTTACAGTCCTGCCAAGCTTGTAGAGGCTGATGCCGGTCATGGCAATACTCGTGAAGATACTCTCCGCGCCGAGAACGCGCGCGGGAACACCCTTCCTCCTGGCTTCGGCGAGGAGGCTGACATGCGTCGTGGCTGCGAGTGGATGGCCGAGGACTGCGAGGATAATCCGCTTCTCCTCGAGCTCTGCGAGGAGGGATTCTTCCACGTCGCGCCGCGTGACCAGTCGTGTGGGAATAAGCTCGCGGAGTGCTCCTGCAAGCTGGTTGAGGAGTGGATGCATGCTCGTATATGCTTCAAGCCAGACTTCATCCGCCATGCCGAGCGCGGTGGTAAAACCCTGAGGAATGCTCTCGGGCGGGTTGAGGCCCAAGCCTATAAGCCAGAAGCGTGTCATACGCATGGGTGTATGGATGGTATGTTTTTGAAAGAGACGGTTACGAGGGGTTTTCATCAGTAGTCCTCCCCCTGTGTCTCCCCCACCATTTCTCCATCTTACTCCTCTTCTTAATACTCTTTCTTATGAGAAAGATAGGAAACAGAAAGACTGAGCATTCATTTTTCTTCTTTTTCCCTACTAGAGGAAATTCTCTCCTGTTGAGAAGAATTCGTTGGGAAGAATCCGCTCTTCCGAGGAGGAAGGAAAAACGAGAGAAGAGGATACGCTACGTATGGAAGAGAAT
>WAPJ01000050.1 GCA_015520785.1 Candidatus Woesearchaeota archaeon | reverse complement strand
CCTCATGACTTACTCGTGGGCCATCCTCGTCGTGATTATTATTATCGGAGCACTCGCCTATTTCGGTGTGCTCAACCCGCAGAATCTCATGCCGGACAAGTGTACCATTACCGCCGGGTTTAGCTGTGATGACTACCTCCTCCAGGGTGGGAGTAGTCCTGAAGTATCCTTCACGATTACGAATGGTCTTGGGAGGAGCGTTAATCTTACCTACTTTAATATTACCACGCCTGCGGGAAATGAGTGCCAGATCTCTCTTTCACAGGTTATTGCGCCAGGTGATAGGTATACCTTCCAGGCTACAACGTCAAACGCGGGTGCGTGTGTGAATGATCTTCAGGGTCTTGAAGGATCAAAGACACGTGTAAAGATTAAGTTCGGCTGGAAGTATGCTGATATGGGCTCAAGCGCTGCTGAACACACCGCGGCGGGAGAAATCTTCTCCCGTGTTGAAGGCTAAAACTCTTCTCCCTCTTCCCCCTTTCTTTCCTCCTTTCTTTCTTTATTCCTCCTTTCCTATTCCTCCTTAAACATGTAATATCTCTTTTCCTCTTCTCCCATCTTTTCCGAGAGGAATGATGAAGAAGACGTAAAACGAATGGCGAGACCTCTCCCATTCAGGCCGTACTATTTCTTAACGATTCCTATGCGAAGCATTCAAAAACCATGCTCCACCCCAATGCTCGTATGGCTGACAAGCCTGAGCATCTCCTCACCACGGCACTCCCCTATGCGAATGGCGACCTGCATCTCGGCCACGCCTTGGAATACGTGCAGGCGGACGTGTACGCGCGCGCGTTGAAGCGTCTCGGCGAGAAGCTTGTCTTCCTCGGCGCGGAGGATACGCATGGCACGCCCATCCAGATCCGCGCTGAAAGGGAAGGGAAAACGCCCGAAGATCTTATCTCATACTATGCGGAACGCCATCGGGAAGACCTCGCACGGCTTGGCGTAACGTATGACTATTATTATACGACGCATAGTGAGGAGAACAGGATACTCGCACAGTATATCTATCAGCATGCCCGGGAGAACGGGTATATTATCATCAGGAAGATTGAGCACCTCTACTGTGAGCATGACACGCGCTTCCTCCCGGACAGGTATGTGCGTGGCACCTGCCCGTATTGTGGCGCTGAAGACCAGTATGGCGACCAGTGTGAAGTCTGCGGTCGCACGTATAAGCCGACTGATCTGAAAGACCCGCGCTGCGCCCTCTGCGGGAGCACGCCAGTCCTTCGTGAGACAGAGCATGCCTTCTTCCAACTCCCCAAGCTGAAAGACTGGCTGCGCGGCTATTTGCACGAGCATCCATTCCAACCTGAGGTCATCCACTACCTTGAAAACTGGCTTAATGATCTGAGAGAGTGGGATATTACGCGTGACGAGCCCTACTTTGGCATTCCCATCCCCGACCTCCCGGGGAAGTACTTCTACGTGTGGCTTGACGCGCCCATCGGCTATCTCGCCACGCTCTGGAAGCATGCAAAAGAACACGGGCTTGCAACAGCTGATCCTGAAAGCCTCCGACAATTGTGGAATGAGCTTCGCGTGCGAGAGCATATTATCGGGAAGGATATCATCTACTTCCACTATCTCTTCTGGCCAGCACTCCTCCATGCTGCCGGCTTCAAGCCGCCCAACCGGATGTACACGCACGGCCATATCACCCTGAAGGGAGGGAAGATGAGCAAGAGTCGTGGCACGTTCCTCCGCGTACGAGACTTCCCCTGGCCTGCAGACTACCTCCGCTACTATTATGCACGCCAGTCGAGCGAGAAGCTCACGGATATTGACTATGATGATGAACGCCTTCTCACCATGATCAACCGCGAGCTGATTGATAAGCTGCTCAACATGCATTATCGCGTCCTCACCCTCGCCAAGCGGAAACGCCTGGAGGGGGATGTACGCATAAACCCCGTCCTCTTCACAAGCATTGCGGACGAGTATGCAGCCTATGCGAAAGCCGTGCGGAAGCATAACCTGAAGGATGCCGTGGAAAGCCTCCTCCATATGGCTGAAGCAGTGAATAGTTTCATCCAGCATGAACGCGTCTGGGAGCAGGGAAGGGAAGAAGCATTACGCGAAGCATACACGGCAGCCCTGCTCACCCTCCCCGCGCTCGAACCAGTCACGCCCTTCGCGGCCGAACAACTCCTCCAGCAGTATGGGATGAGTGAAAAAACCCTTCAACTCTTGTGGCAAGCGCTCATCCGCAAGCAGCCTGAACTCCTCAGTCATTTGACGATTACTCCGCGTGAGGTGCGGATCATCTATAAGCGTGAAACCCCCCGGAAGAAGGAAGAAGAGGAGACTGCTGCAGGGGAAGTGCATCCTGTGGAACAGCTCGACCTCCGCGCGGCCCGGATCACGCATGTTGAGGATCATCCGAACGCGGATAAGCTCTACATCCTCACGCTCGACCTCGGGAGTGAGGCGCGGAGGATTGTGAGTGGGATCAAGCATGCTTACACGCCCGCCGATCTCGTGGGGAAGATGATTATCCTCCTCGCGAATCTTAAGCCAGCCCGGATCCGTGGCGTTGAGAGCCAGGGTATGCTCCTCGCAGCCGAACATCCCGCGACTAAGAGGATTGTTCTCCTTACGGTTGATGCTCAGCCCGGCACACGAGTCCGGCCCGAAGGGGCACGGCATGATGCAGCTCCGGAAGTAACGATCCGCACCCTGGAAAAAGCCGGCTTAACCGTGGGTGAAGAGGGTATTATCCTCACTCCCCTCGGAAGGCTTGTCACGCCCGACGGGAAGCCCGTGCAAGCACCTGGAGCGGCTTCTGACTGGAAGATTCGTTGAGTGTTCAGTATCCTTTTCCTTTTTCTCTTTCATTTTCTCCTTCTTCAGTATTCTTCTTATCCTTCATTTTCCTTCTCTTTTCCTCTTATGCTTGTTTGTTTATTTTTTGATGAGAAGCCTCTCCGAGTGGTTTTTCTGCGGGGACGGAAAAGAGAGAGGAGATGGTGGAGTTTAAGATGTGTTGAACAGAGAGAATCCCGGGGGAGGAATACAAGAGGGGAGATGCTTTACTCGTATGGCGTCTGACTCCAGACGCGATAATCCAGGGGGTTGGGTGCGAGCTCGCCCACGAGGAAGTAGGGACTGCTCGTCCTGCCGAAATAGCCGCCCTCAACATTCACCCATCGCTCAGCGTTCAGATTATTCACGATCATCCCCGCATACTCGCGCCACGCTGCTTTGAGCGCGTCAAAATCCTGATGGGCAGGCTCAACGATCACGTCAATATCACTCGTGTTAATCTCTTTCTGAATACTCTTAAGGAATTCTTTGATGGGAATAATCCCCTCTCCCGGACTGAGATGCTCATCCTCATACCCCATATTATCCGTAATATGCACATGGCCAATATACCCGTCTTCAATGAGTTTTTTCGCCTTCTCGAGCAGCCACTCGTTAAACTCCTTCTCACTCCCCTTCCAATACTTCTTCCACAAGTAGGCGTGACCAATATCAAACGTGCCCCTGATATGCTGCTGTGCAAGCCTCTTAGCCTCATCCACACTCTTCGCTTTTCCCGTCTCGAGGAGGCGTTTCACGAATACGTCACGCGCCTTATCAATAATCCGTTTCAACTCGTCAGGATGACTCCCATACGTCTCAGGAAAGATATTCTCCGGGGCAATGTAGAGGGGTTTCTCAAGCTCGCCACGCTTCGCAAGCTCCCGTGTCTTTTCCATCGCATACTCTGCCGCGCGCGCGAGGCCTTCCGCAGTCTTCTCCACCGCGTATTCCTCGGCCGGCACAATATTCTGGAGGAGGTCTTTAATCTGGGATTCTTGTGCGAGATGGTTCGTGGCGAGATCACGCATATACTTCTGCTCGTAGGAGAGCCTCTGCTCGGCCCGCTTGAAGAGTTCCTCCACACTCATCTCTCTAAAGTCGTCCTCTCCTAGGCCGAGGCCGAACTTCTGCGCGATCAGCCGCTTCCAGGAGGCATCATGCATGAGCCTGCTCACATCATCCCATTCTCGCGACGCGTCCTGATAGAGTCGTTCCAATGCTTTCAAATCCTCCATTCGCTTCTGAAGGATATCATAATCCGCGCTTACATGCCGTGCGACAGCCTCCTCACGACGCAACTGGCCTTCCAATTGTGCCACGAGATACGCCTTCTCCGCGGGCAGTTCCTCACCAAACTTCTCCTTATACCATGCCTGGAGGCGTTTCACATCCTCCTCGTCAAGCTTCTTCAGCTTAAAACCGCCCGTCTCGGGATCATACTTGGGGATGAGATTCCCATGCTCGTCCGTCTTAAACCGGCCGTGCTCGTCAACCTCCATCTCAGGCCATTCAAGCTCCTTCCCCACGGGGAGATAGTGGAATTCACCCGTCTTCCGATTCACAAACGCCCGGGGCTTCTCCTCATCCTCCTTCTCATAACTCCGGAAGCGGTCACGCTCACCGATCGGCCGGGGATACTCGTTCAAATGCACAACGATAGGCCCACCGCGAGCAACGTCAGCCGCAAAGTCAATCGTCCGCTGTAACTCCCGCAGGGTCCGCGCCTGGACTTCATCACTAAACGCACGCTGCTGGAAGCCACTCAATGGTGGGAGTGCAATACTCGCATGCGTTGTCAATTCAATCTTATTCAGCCGGGCGAGATCGCGCATTGCCTCGCGCGCAGTCTTCCCATACATTTCAGGCGTAATACTCTGCGCGAGGAGCGCGCCCTTCCCAATCCCACTAAAACCAAGCTCTACGCGCTTCGCACCCTGAAAGATGCGTGTACGAAGGCCTTCAACCTGATCCCGCATGGGATGCGTGGGTAAGCCTATCTTTTCCATTGGGAGGATGCCCGGCTCTGTTGCCTCGCGCGGCTGGGGGACATAGAATTCGCGGTCGAGCGCGGCATAATAGGATGCGGGTAGCGCGCCCGGCAGATACTTTACATCCTGCGGAAGATAGGATGGCATGCACAAGTCCCCTCATACAATCCTTTTCCACTCATTTAGACGGCTGAGTTTTTAATCATTCCCGTTGAGAACACTCCCCTTCTCTTTTATCATCCTCCCACTAGCCTCCCCTTCTTTTTCCTCCCTACGCTCCTTTTTACCGTCCTCTCCTTTCCGCTCTACAATCATTCCTTTTACACCCTCCTCTTCTTTCTCCTCTTTTACTCCTTCATCCTCCCTCCCTTCTCCTCCTGCACGAACGTTTCCTCCCTCATTCTCTCCGTCAGCCCTTCCCACTCGTGCATACGCGCCTGTGGGAAGCGTGAAGGGAGACCAGCCTTCCCATACCCCTCTTCTCATGCATACTCGTCTCAGAGAGATGGAAGCCGGACGTGAAAGCGTGTAAAAACCCCCGGTCGGTACTCGTGGGAGAAGAGAAGCATGGATGCCTTCCCCGAGCGGAGAGAGGAGGACGATCTCTATTGCCCGTGGAAGAGAAACGTCTAAAGCCACCTTCTTCTTCACAAGCAGGCATGCTGAACGCCATCCCCCCGCACGTCACCCTCCCCAAGGGAAAGGATAAGCTTTAAAATACGCGTGGGCTTGAGGGTATGACATGCAGTCAGCCGTGCGACGCGCATTCATCCTTCTCATCCTCTCCATGAGCATTCCCCTCCTTCTCGCTGCGAGCATCCGGCTCACCGTGTATGATGGTGGTGGAACTGCCCGCGGAACGACAAGCGCAAGTATTAGCTGTAGTGCAAGTGGGAATCCTGCTGTCAGCACAAGCCTCACGATCAGCGCGACCTCGTGCACGGCAAACTGTCCGTCCAGCGAAGGCGTCTGGCGAGCACGGGGAACGTATTCTGGCGGGCTCGTCTGTAATGGGAAGAGCATTCCTGGCAATACGCCTGTCACGAGCGGACCCGCACAGTTCAATCCCGGCCCCGGATGGGATGATTATTGTGACTGTACTCCTCCAGGCACGCCAAGCATTGCGGCTGACAGTGCATGGCATCGGGATAGTTTTACCACGAGTGTGAGCTATACGGATAATCATCGCGTCTACCAGGTCTTGTATGGTGTCGGCCTGGCAAGCGCAAGCATCACGCCCAGCACGGCAACAGCATGCTCGTCAACCACGAGCCGGACGTGTAGTGCATCATTCACGATAGGCGTACCCAACCCTTGTAATATTGAGGGGAAGAATACGTGTAAGAGCGTGACGCGCGCGCGAGACTTCTGGCAGTGGCAGAGCAGCGGGACGGATACGGAATACTATCATATTGACCTCAGCCCTCCCGAGACGACGCACGCCTGGCAGCCAGCCGTCTATACGGATAAGCGAGGCCCATGGTATAATGCGACCATTGGCGCTGGGTATACCCTCACGTGTCAGGACACGTATTCTGGCTGTGATGGTATCCAGCGTGAAGACCGCTACGCGAGTTGTAGCAGCACGCCCCTCCGGGATGATGTGAACACGCTCGGCACAAAGTATGGTGGTGGCACGGCAAGCGTAACGCATACGATCACGAATTGTAACACGCAACGCTGCGATCGGCGCGTCTGCTATCGGAGTGATGATAACGCCATCAGTCATCCTGGTAATCAAGACCCTGTCAAGGCGTCATCAACAGTCCTCCTTGACGGCCTCCCACCTGAAAGCACGATTCTCAGCAGTATTCAGGGTGGTTCAAGCGGCACGTGCGGGGATGGTATCTGCAATAAGCCAAGCGAGACGAGCACGAGTTGCCCCTCAGATTGCCGTGTGAACGAGGGGACTGGTGATCCAACCCCGACGAATTCCTGTGGGAATGGTATCTGCGAGACAAGTAGGGGAGAAAGCCCATCATCATGTGTTGCTGATTGTGGGTATTGTGGTGATGGTATTTGTAATAATGGTGAGACAAGCACGTCTTGTCGTGAGGATTGTCCTCCCTCAAGCCCCTCGACGGGCGGGGGCTTCACCACACCTGGAGGAGATACTGGTGATAGCGGCCTCCCGGGAGGAGGGAGCAGTCCACCCTCCGGAGGGAGTAGTACTCCTACCTGTGGTAATGGTATTGTAGAACAGGGTGAAGAGTGTGATCCGCCGGAGAGTCCTTGTAACCCTCCCTATGAAGGGAGTTGTATGTATTGTAGTGCCGCATGCACCCTTGTTCGCGTGTGGGGGCCCTCCTGTGGAGATGGGACATGTCAGACTCAGTATGAGGACTGCTCGTCATGTCCTGGTGACTGTGGAAGCTGTCCTCCCTCAGGCGGTGGGGGTATCTGTCCCGCGGTTGATGTTCTCACGGAGAATGGATGGGAGGATCGCGGATCCTTCCTGAAGGGCGCGTTCCTCAAGCAGCTTGCCATGCGGGATTATCATCCACTCGGCCCTGCTGCAAGTATTAAGGCTATCCGCATTCGTGAGCCGGACGCGTTGGACGAGGTCTCCCATCTCAACCAGTTGCGGCTCGTCACGCTCATCCCACCGGAGGGTATGAGCGCGGGTATTGACATGCATGGCAGACCCTTCTCGTACGATCCGAAGAGCATCACACGTCTCAAAGCGCTTCGCGAGACGCGCGAGAATGGCATCCTCCGGGAGACGTATCGCGCAGCGGAAGACACGGTCCTCATCATCAGGACGAGTCTTGCAGTGGACGTGCGTGAGAATGCCTTCACGAAGCTCTCCCAACAGCTGATCAGTCCTCACGCGTACGCGTTTGAACGCCTCATTCCCGCGGAGCGTGTTGAACGGCTCGCACAACCATTCCTCCTCACCATCCGCGTGAATGGAAAACCCCTCAGCCTACCGCTCGTTGAACGGGTGAGTGAGGGAGAACCCCTCTACCTCATCCTCCCTGAGGGTGGCGTGGTTGAGATTGAACGATTCGAACGCTTCTATCCGCACTTGCGTGTCTTCACGGCTCGTCTCGCCCAGCCACCACGCGTTAAGGAAACCCCCCTCGCGGGGAATGTTGAAGTCACGCCGGCCACGCCGCTCATCATCACCCTCCCCTCCCAGCCGGAGCATGCCATCCTCTACCTTGCTGCTGACGGGTATTATCATTATGGAGAATACGCGATCCGCGAGGGGAGAGCCTATACGGATGATGTGACCGCGCTCACCACGCTCTTCCAGATGCTTCGCATGGCGGATGAGCCGCTCGAAGAAATCGCAGCATACTATCTCGGGGTGAACGAGTCATGAAACGCTTCGCGCTCTTCCTCATCCTCATGCTCATGCTTGCTCCTCTCATGCATGCTGCTGACACGACTCCCTGGCAGCCGGGAGACTTCTCCTTTACGATTACCTGTCAGGATACGACGAATGGTATTGATGGGAGTGGCTGTCGCATCCTCCATTATGATAATAATGCGGGGACGAACGTGAAAGCCTGCGGGCCATACCAGACGATTGACTATGGCCCTTACGTGCAGGATGCGAGTTATACTGATACTGCCTCTTGCCCGGAGGGGGAGGAATGCGAGTTTACCGTCTGCTGGTATTGGACGGACCAAGTATATAATACGGAAGCCCCACAATCACACACGTATGGCGTGGATAAGAAGAAGCCCTGGGTGGATGCGTTCGTGTATGCTCCCCCATTACAGTCGCCGGGGAATGATAACTGGGAGCGTGATGATTTCACCGTGCAGGTGACAGCGCGTGATGGTGGGAGTGGCGTGGGGAAGTGTGAGTATCGGATTATTGATACTGCTACTGGCAAGGATTCTGGGTGGGTTGATTCTGGGCAGTGTTCTGGTGATGGGACGATTGGTGCGGATGCTGATCGTGTGCAAACCTTCACGTTCTCCGTGCGGGTTGGGCCTGGTGGTGATTGTGTGAGTGAGGGTCGTGACGTATGTAAGCTCATGGTGAGGATTACGGATATGGTGGGGAATGTGAATGATTCATATTATGAACTGGTGAGTATTGATTATACGCCCCCACGCTGCGCGGTGACTTTTGTTGATGATTCCTCTCCGCTTGTTTATTATAATCAGACGGAGAATCGCGTCTACTATAATAATAACTGGGAGGGCGCATCCTTCACGATCAGGATTCATACGAATGATACGAATCCAAACGCGATTGGCGGTAGT
>WAPJ01000049.1 GCA_015520785.1 Candidatus Woesearchaeota archaeon | reverse complement strand
GCCGCTCATCGTGAAACGCGCACAGGCGCACGTGCACGTGAGCAAAAACCCTGCGAGCGGATGGTGGTATGAGCCACTCAGCGGGTCGTATGGCATCCTCCACACGCCCAGCGGGGTTGTGCTGCCAGCACTCTCACCCGCATTCATCCTTGCCGCACGCACAGACGAGCCGCATGCTGCCGTAGCCGTGAGCAGACTCCTCCACGAGGCACGCCTTACAACCCGCGTCCTCAAAGAAAAGGCAGGAGAACTCGCAACAGAAGCATCATCATGTAATTATACGGCTCTTATCACACCTCTCACCGAGAATGAAAAAGCGCTCACCACGCTCATTACACAAGTGGATACCTTCCTCACTGAGGAAACACAACCTGAGGAGAACATCGTGAGGAATGCCGTTCAAACACTCTCAGATAATCATCAGAAGATTCTCGCGGAGAATGACAGGCTCTTAAGAAATGCGTGTCCCACACTCATCTAAACTCCTTTCTCTCTTTCCCTTTCATCCCTCTTATCAGCTCCCATCCCTTTCTCTCATTCTTTCAACACATTCTCATCATCCTTCTTTTTCCTCTTCCCCTCTCCTCCCGCGTAGGTGGAAAGGGAACACCATCCATTTTTACTGATACCGTATGGAGGAGAAGCACGTGAAGATGTTCCTCGTGGTGAAAAAGAAAAAAGCGGGGAGAGAAAAAAATCATCTCAGAGCGTGTCAAGATCGAGTGCTTCACCATCCGCGAGGATGCGTGCATCCTCCACGCGTTGTGCGAAGCGTTCCGCATCCTCACTGCTTCCGACGATCACGCCATAATGCATTGGGATGAAGAGCTTCCCCTTCATTCGTCCAGCAAGCTTTGCAGCCTCTTCGGCCGTCATCACATACGTGCCACTCACGGGGAGGAGGATGACATCCGCCTCAAGTCCTTCAAGCTCTGGTATCGCATCCGTATCCCCCGCGTGATACACGCTCCTCCCGTTGAGCGTGATATGATAGCCTACCCAGTCGTTCTCCCTTGGATGGTAGGGCTTGTCCAGATTATACGCGGGATGCGCGCGGATCGTCACATCCCCTATCGTGATACTCTCCCCTGGCTTGACAAGCCTGATCTCGCGTGGGTTGAGCTTGCTCAGCTTACTATGCGCGTCCGCCGTTGCAATGATGATCGTCTCAGGGGTAACAACATGCTGGAGGCTTTCCAGGTCGAGATGGTCGAAATGCGGATGCGTGACGAGCACGATCCCCGCGGGGAGATCCTCCTCAAGCTGGAAGGGGTCTATGATAATCCGCAGTCCATCCGTCTCGAGTGTGAACCCACTATGCTTGATCTTCCTTAGCAGCATAGAACACCACCACGAGGCAGGAAGGAGTGTCTTCTTCTTTAATCCTTCCCCTGCGCGTTTTTACACGCCCCCCTCTCCCTTTTTCTCCTCTCACATGTTTCTCCTTTCTTTTCTATCCTTCATCTCATCCGTTTCACCCTTCCCTCTTCTCTCCGCACTCGTCCACGCACAATCAAACCTCTGAGATCTGCCTTTACTTCCCATTCTCGCTCTTCTCTCAACACTCTTCTTTCTCCCTTATCATCCCCCTCTTCTTCTCGCGGAATGCGAAAGGTACCCCTCTTTAGAATCCTCCACTCCCGTGACTCTTAAAAACCCCTCTTCGTCTTACCGATCGCGTATGCGTGGGCAGGGATTCCAGCAGAGTTTCGGCATGCTCTTCACCCTGCTTGTTATTGGCCTCCTCTTCTACGCTGCAGCCAAGGGGTATGGGATGCTGACGAGCACGGCACGCGAACAAGCCCTCCAATCATTCCAGCAGTCCTGGCGGATGCTTGATGCCTACAAGCAGCATGGCGCTGTTAAACACTTCCCCATTACACTCCCGGATGGGAGTCAGGGCTTCTGCATCTTCAACCTACAGCTGAAGGAATCGGATCGTCAGTGTAGGGATGAGAAGGGGATTGGCGCGCGCGACGTATGCCTCAAGCTTCGCTCCTACTGGCAGGCAGCAGGCAGTGATGATGAAAACCTCGTCACGCTCAAGGGCTTGCGTGCACGCGTGAAGAGCGTCTATTTCGGCACGGTCAACCCCTCCTGGACGTATGACACGCTCCTCCCAGAAGCTGTAAAGGACGCTTTGAATGGGAAGGAAAGGCTTGACTGGTACTGTTTCACAGGGCCGCGCGGAGACCTCATCGCGGCAGGCATCGGAACGGGCATTCTCCTCACGGAAGTCTCTCCGAGTAGTTCTCCATGAGACCAGAATGCTTATAATCCCCCATGACTCCTACCTCTCTTGAGGGGTGGATGGGCTGGTGACAGGCCTCCACTGCTGGAGAGGAACGTCCGCCCACACACCAAAAGGCTTGGGATGTGTGACGCGTGGGAAGCACGCGGCATGCCCCACAGGCTTTCACGCGGAGAAAACACATCCCCTGGCGTGAAAAGGGGATGATGCAACCGCTGATCCCGCCGGGTGGATGTTGAGACTGCCCGTGAGGCTCGCACGTCCCGGCCGTGAAGACGACCAGCCTGCGCGGTGTGTGCAAGTCAGGACTGACGCTGAGGCGAATGCCCTGTCACACGGCCTCCAACAGTTTGTTGTGGTGAGGCACGGAAGGCGGCGTACACCACCCACCCCTCATTCACTTTTCCTTTCTTCTACTCTCCTTCCTTCCCTTTCTCCCCATCCCCCTCTCACCTTGCGATGATTCTCTCCGTTTTTTACTTAGCCTGCCCACATTCCACCATGAAGGAAGGAGATGGAAAGGAGGATTGGAAGATGATTCCTTCCCCCTCCCGTGAAAGGATGAATGAAGAGGAGGAGTAGGTGTTGCGCGTGAGTGTGAAGGAACGGGAATCGCTGCGTGTAGGGTATGAAGCATTTCCTCATGCTCAACACTTAAAAGGAGGGATGAGTAGAATCCTCCGCGTATGCGCGGGCAGGCACGGCTCATGGAGAATGTCTTCATCGTCATCATCTTCATCATTCTTGCGAGCATCTTCCTCATCCTCATCATCGCGCAGAGCGCGCATACGAGCCGGCAGGATGCCCTGCAGGAAGCGTTTGAACGCACACGGCTCATCGCGCTCCGCGCCGCGAGCACGCCCGCCTTACAATGTCACCTGGAGAGGGGTGTTGAGACTGCCTGTCTCGACCTCATCCAGACGAGCGTCTTCTCCCGTCTCGCGATGGGAGACTATCGTGAAGACGCGTATAGCCTCTTCAGGCGGAGTAGGATTATCCTCACACCCTTCCACGTCCAAGCAGAGGGTACTGCTCCTGACGCATACGCATATCATGGCCTCGGAAAACCCTCAGAAGAAGCAGACTATACTGCCTCCCTCACGTCACCCACGCTCCGCAAGGTCAGGCTCGTCCCCCTCCCGGATGTGACCGTGTATGACGCACTCCCAGAGCGGGCGCGCGGGCGCATCGCCTTCACGTATCCGATCAGAGCGTACGATCCTGTGCAGGATGTGATGAGTCCCGCGCTCCTCACCGTGGTGATGCCCTCATGACTCGCGCGCAGAGTGGTGCACTCGCCCTCCTCCTCATCCTCGTCCTCGGCCTCGGAGCCTTCATCCTCTTCACAAGCCGACCGTCCGTACCATCCGGGGCTGACGATGGGCTTGAGGCTTTCGCCGACTTGTTCCTCACAACGCTGAGCG
>WAPJ01000048.1 GCA_015520785.1 Candidatus Woesearchaeota archaeon | reverse complement strand
TCGTCGCGCACGCCGAAGGCAATGCGCATGCGGAGCTGCTGGTAGAAGCGCGCATCCAATCCTTGCAGTCGGGCGAGTTCTGCGAGTGCATACGCGAGCCAGTCAGCAGTTAAGCGTCGCTGGGCGAGCTCGCCTGGCGTGACACCATACGCTTCATACAATGCTTCCTCACTCTCCTCATTCATCCACGCGTGGAGGATGCGCGCATGCTTTACCACGCGTAATGGATCATCCGCATCAGCAACAAGCCTGCTCGTCGACTCGTCCAGGGCTTCCCAGAGGGAGTCCTCCTCACTCCGCTTCACGCTCGGTAAGGGTCGTGCCTCCGTGGCAAGGCTAAGCAAGACCAGGCTCTGCCAGACGTTCCCCGTCACGCGTGGGAGATGCTGGAGGAACAGCATCGCGGTGAGCGGGTCAATATACAATTCTGCCACGCGCTTCCCCAGTCGTGTCAGCCTGAGCTGACTGGCAAGCTGGTCTGCGGGGATGAAATCATCCTCCACGCGCGTGTCCTCAATAAATCCCGCCTGCTGGAGCTCTTGAATGACCCGTTGGACGAGACTGTGTAATGGCTGAGCGTACTGCTGCGCGTAGAGCGTTCCCGAGAGGAGCTGGAAAAGCTCTTCCTCGCGCGTATAGCCCATGCTCAAGAGACCGAGGATGATCCTCCGAAGCGTTGGCTGGACGCCAAGCTTACTCTGCACGTCCTCCACGTCACGCTGAAAGAATGCTTCTGCTAATGCTTCTGCATGCTGCTCGTCCCGCGCGATCAGATAGGCTTCACCATGATCATCATACGCTGGCCTGCCAGCACGCCCTGCCATTTGCAAGTAGTCGAGCATGCTGAGTGGCTGCTGCCAGCCATCCGCATAGCGTGACGCGTCAAGAATAACCACTCTAAAAGCGGGGAGATCAACGCCAGCGGCGAGCGTGGGTGTTGCCACGAGCACTTTCAGCCTCGCAGTGCGGAATGCTTCCTCCAGCAGATGCTTCTGGCGTGCCGCAAGGCCGGCATGATGAAAGCCCACACCATGCGGGATGAGTCGTGCGAGGCGTTCACACTGGCGTGTGGGTGTTTCAAGAGCGTGCAGGATATCCTCCGCGAGTGATTGGAGGCTCGAATCCCGTGGGAGGAGTCTTGCGAGGCGTTCCGCTGTCGCCTCTGCGCGCCGACGCGTATTCACAAAGACGAGGAGTTGCTTCCCCCGCTGCAACGTATCATGGAGGATTGCTTCAAGCGCATCCCCACCCTCAAGCGTGAAGGATCTCAGCATGGTATTCAGCCGGGAAGGCAAGCAGTATAAAAGAATGGTGGGAAGGGGAGAGGACTAGCATCCTCGCCTCTCTGGAGAAGGAGAATGAATCATCTCCTTGTAATGGAATGCTGCATGCCGGCTGAGAAGATGGGGAGAGGAGAAGGGTATGCTACTTGAAGGAGGTGAGGTGGAAGCATGGAAGGGCCTTTCCTTATGAAATGATCCGTTTTTCAAAACCCTGTGGGGGGAGGCCTGCCTTTTCGAGGATGGGGAGAAAGCCCATCGTCGCGGGGAGGATGAATGATTCCTCGGGGAGTTGAAGGATCGTCTCTCTTAGCAGGCTTGCCATCCGCTTAACATAGAGGGTTACCAGTTCTTCTGCTCGTTCTTTAAGCGTGTTGTGGAGGTCCGTTCCCCGCTCATACGTGTCACTCTTCTCGGTAAGCTTTTGCATCACATTGCGGATCAGGTAGGGATTGGGGAAGCCCTGCTCACGCATATGTTTTATCACTTCCGTCTCTAGATTATCCATCAGGCGTACTCCTTCAGCGCTCAGCGTATAGACGAACGTCTCAAGGATCATATCCTCTGACAATTCTATCCCATCCTTGAGAGGCGTTCCTGTGAGCGAGTCAATCGTTTCGGGTGAGATAAAGGAGGGGAGTGGCTTGTACACGTGAAGCGCATGTTCCCTGACGAGACTGAGGAAGTACTTGTCAAGGGGGAAGTCCGCTTCGAGAAAGACGGGTTCAACTGAGGGGTAAAGAATAATCCCAACCCTGGATGGATCCTGCTGGTAGACGTGCTCGTGGAGCGTAATGACCATCCGCAGGCTGAACTGATCATTCCCGCTGAGGGGGATAGCATACACGTCTTTCCCCTCAACATCATACGGTGTGAGACTGGGCACTTCTCCCGGTACTGCTTCCCGTGAGGCCTGATAGATCTCTTCTGGTGAGGGTGTTTCCGCGTGGGAGAGGAGTGTTTCAAGCATGAGCGTGAGAGAACATCAGCACTCCCTTAAAAAGAGTAGGGGAGATATTCTTCCCCTCAAGGGAAGTACGCTCTTACGCGTCTCGCGGGGGGAAGGCCCGGCTCTTCAAGGCCTTGTAGGGATCCTCGGGCGAATAGCGTGCTGGTGTGCGGATAATGGTCGGCTGGCCGTGACATTCCTCGCGGAGCGTATAATGCTTCCCGACCATGCAGTAGCGGATGCGCACGCGCATAGGCTCATGGCAGGGACAATGGGTTTTAAAAGAGCGTGGTGTTTTATCGCTCGTATGAGCGTCACGCTTCGGCTTATCCGACAACTCCCCAAGCCACGGCAGCGCGAGCAGCGCGTGCTCCTCACACTCTACCCTGGCATTGCTGGTGTAGGCCTCATCCTCGCTGACATCCTCGAGGAGAGTCTCAAGCTTGTGGAGCATGGCTGGCTTGACACGCCCGCACGGCCAACCGAGATTCCCATTCTAAATGAGACGATCCAACCACCCCGCGTACGGCTCTTCACGGCGCGCACGCGGACAACCACCCTCTACCTCTTCCAGGGGGACTATCAGCCTGAAGGCGAGCATGCATGGCGCATGGCAGACATGATCGTCCGTTTCGCGAGAGACGTTGACGCGGGTATTATCACAACGGGTGGTATTGGCCTGCCAGTGTATAGGGATGAGCCGCGCGTGTATGGCATCCCGACGAGCAGGGCGGCACGGTTAAGGAAGCGCCTCGCGGATGCGGGCGTCCAGTTCACGCTCGGCGAGGAGATCGGCCTCCTCAAAGTGTACGGCATGACAGGCGTGATAGCCGCGAGAGCGGAAGAGGAAGGCCTGCCGGGCGTGATCCTCCTCGCGGAAACACTGGCGAGCGCGGAGCGGATCGGCTATGCGAGCGCACACCAGCTCGCCCGCGTCCTCAGTGAGGCGTATGGTTTCCCGCTCAAGCTTGGTGACGTGGAGAAGCGTATCCGAGAGGTACGCGACGCACTCCATGAGCAGGCAATGAGCGAGGAAGAGAAGGGTGGATCGCATGGGATCACGTACATCGGCTAGGCTCACAAGCACGAAGAGTATTCACACGCAACTCGCCGCGTACGCGGAGCGGATCGTGAACGACCGGCAGAGCCTGAAGATCCTTGAGGTATTCACACGCCAGTGGCGGAGCGTGTTCACACGCTTGCATGACCTCCTCCGCAAGGAGGCCGACCTGGCAGCGAGCATTCAGCTTGGCGGGCAGCCCGTACAATGGGTCGTGCTCCGTGAAGAGCATGGGAGACTGCGAGAAAGGCTTGACAGGGACGTGCATGATTTTATCAGCTTCCTCCGGCAAGTCTTACGCTACGCGGCTGAGGATAAGCGTGCCCTCGAGAAGGATCAGCGATTAATCATCCGCCTCCTCCAGCCTGACAGGGCACAAGCGTTCAAAGCGATAGCCGAGGCGGGGATTGCAAGCGAGGAAGCCTACGTGCACGCGATTACCTATCTGACAAGGCTCATGCAGCGTACCGAGCAGCTTGTCAAACGCCTGGATAGGATAAAGAGTATCCTAAACAAGGCGGTAGAATCAGGGAGGATTGATGAGAAGGACTTACGGTTTATTGAGGAGACCCGTCTCCAAGCCCAAAAGCTCGAGGAAGAATTCGGCCGTGTGGAAGACCTCCTCCCAGGCTTGCGTGAAGTGGACGCGCGGAGCGCGGAACGCCTCGCACGGCTGGCACAACAACTTTAGAACTCTTCCTTCTTCTCCAACCACTCTTCTTTCAAGCAAGAATATGTATATTTTCTTCTCCTCTTCTCAGAATTGTTGTTCCCATCCTCCTTTAAGAAGAAAGGGAAGATGAATGAAGAAAAGAAAGAGAAGTGGGGGATAAAGAAGAAGAAAGATAAAGGAAAAATGAGTTGAGGAAGAGAAAGAAAAAATATGCTTTACTTCTTCTCGCGTTTCACGCTGATTTCAAGCGTCTTATCCTTCTTCAAGGTTTTCTCGACTTTTTCGAGGAGCGCGTCATGCTGTTTCTCTGCCTGCTTATAGTCGGGCGCGCTGATCGTATACTTCCACACGCCCCCACCCAAGTAGCTGAGCGTGACGCCATCCTCCTCAAGGCCTTGGAGGAAGCGTTTGACGCGTTCCACGCCATCACCCGCCATGCTGAGAATGCTCAGCCTCCCTTGGATCGTCACGACTGGGGGTTTAATCCGTTCGAGGATCCGCTCGTGGAGGAGTTT
>WAPJ01000047.1 GCA_015520785.1 Candidatus Woesearchaeota archaeon | reverse complement strand
GCATCCACTCTTCCAACAGAAACCAGCAGTCTTCCTCGCGTATGATCAGGGCTTCGAGCACGGTCCGAAAGACTTCACCTGGACCACGGCTGATCCCGGCTTTATCCTCCGCCTCGCGAATCATCCCGTGTTTAACGCGATCATCACCCTACCAGGCGTGGCGGAACAGTATGGCATGCTCACGCATAAGCCTCTCATCATTAAAGTGAATAGTAAGACGAGCCTCCAGCATGAGCCACGCAGCATCCAGCATACGCCACTCAGCAGAGCCATCAGCCTCCGCGCGAGCGCTATCGGCTATACACTCTACCCTGGTAGCCCGTGGGAGGAGGAACAATACGCTGAAGCCGGCATGCTCATCCACGCCGCGCGCGAAAAAGGATTGCCAGTCATGCTCTGGAGTTATCCTCGCGGGCATGGGATTGACGAGTATAATACTGATACGATCGCCTACGCTGCGCGCATTGCTGCAGAGCTTGGCGCGGATGCAGTCAAGCTCAAGTATAATCACGACCCTGAAGGCTATCGGTGGGTGCTCCGCAACGCGCTGAAGAGCAGGGTTTTCATCAGTGGTGGTTTCAAAGAGGACATCCACGACTTCCTCCGCACGATCGCACAACTCTTAGAACTTGGCGTGTACGGCTTCGCGATCGGCAGGAACGTCTGGCAGGATGCTTGCCCGGAGGCAGTCGCTGATGCCTTGTACGCGCTCCTCCGCGAGGGGAAGCCTGTTGAAGAAGCCCTCCGCGCGTACGAGGAGAAGGCACGAGCATGTCCAGAACCAAACCGTTAAAACAAGTCTTCCCATTATACATTCGTATCATGCACTGAGAGGTGATGATAGTATGGATCCGACCATCCTCATCATTCTCGGCTACGCAGTGCTTGCCATCCTCCCCTTCGCTCTCAAGATCATCCAAGAATACGAGCGGGGTGTTGTCTTCACCCTTGGAAAATATACGGGCATCCTCAGGCCGGGCTTACGTGTCATCATCCCCCTCATCCAGACCGTGCGACGCGTCGATCTGCGTGTTAAGACGGTTGACGTGCCCGACCAGCAGTGTATCACGAAGGATAACGTGAGCGTCACCGTGAACGCAGTCCTCTTCTATAAGATTGAACATCCCGATAAGGCCGTGCTCAACGTTGAGGATTACGAGTATGCGGTCAGCCAGTTCGCCCAGACCACGATGCGGAACGTGATCGGCAGCGTCACGCTGGACGAACTCCTCGCACGGCGGGATCAGATTAGCAGGCAGATCCGTGAGCTCGTGGACAAGGCGACAGACGAGTGGGGGATTAATATTGAGAGTGTCGAATTGAAGAAGATTGACCTGCCGGAGAATATGATCCGTACCATGGCCAAGGCTGCGGAAGCGGAACGCGAACGCCGCGCAGTCATCCTCAAGGCGGAGGGTGATGTGATCGCCGCCCAAAACCTTGCCAAGGCAGCAAAGATTCTGAGCAGTGTTCCAGGCGCCCTCCACCTCCGCACATTACAGAGTATTAACGACTTGAGCAGTGATCAGAGTAACACGGTCATCTTCGCCGTCCCCCTCGAAGTCCTCAAAGCCTTCACCGGCTTCCAAGAGAGTGTGAAGAAAGGGAAGAAATAAAACCCTTTCCTCTCTTTTCAACGCTCCTTTTTTCCTCTCACCCCTATTACAATCCTCTTCTCGTTCCGTATGCTTCCCCCCATCTTCTTTTCCCTGAGGCGGATTAGCTTCCCTTCTTTTCCCTTTCAACGTGTATCTCTTTTTGCGCTCCTCTCATCATATCCTCCTCTCATCCTTCTCCTGAAGAACATCATCCCCCTCATGTTATCAAGAAGCTGCGATAACAGGAAACCCTCCAGAAGAGGAAGCATCTCCTCTACCCCTCTATCTTAAAAACATGATGAGACTCAATCCCCCTATGCCTGTCTCAAAGAAGCGGCTCGCCTACTGGCGTGAGCATGGCATCGTACTCGTCCTGAGCGGTGGGAGTGTCCGGGCAATGGCGCATCTCGGCCTCGCCACACGCCTCAAAGAACTTGGCATTCCCATCAAGGCCCTCGTGGGGAGTAGTGGTGGTGCCATTGCAGCCACAATCCTCGCGAGTCAGCATCCAGACGAGACCATCCGGAAGCTCCTCAGCATGCGTATGCGCGACCTCATCCGCCTCCTCGATCCCTCGCGGAGTGGTATGCGTGGCATGCGTGCGATGCGCATGCTTGAACGGCTCGCAGGCTATACGCGCTTGGAAGAAGCACGAGTCCCTCTCTGGATTAATACGACGGATCTTGAAACGGGTGAAGCAGTCGTCTATCATGAGGGACCCATCCGGGAGATCGTGCGGGCGAGCATGGCAATCCCAGGCGTCTTCCGACCCGTCGCGTATGACGATCGCTTCCTCATTGATGGTGACGTGAGCAACCCGTATAATTATACGTTCCTCCCCTATCCGCGCGAGGATATCCTCATCAGCACGGTTAAGCATATCCCACTCGGCACGGCCGGGGAGATCTGGCAGCATCCAACCCTCGTCCTGCTGAAGGCGATGAGCCTGATCAGCCAGCCTCGCGAAGAAGGAATCCTCCAGCATGCAGCACAGGAGGGCGTGACTATTCTCGACTGTACGCCCGGCAGGATCTTCACCATCACCCCGCGGAGCATGCGTGAAGCCTACCAGCGTGGTTATGCGTGCGCACGACACGCTCTTCCAGACGCGTGAAAAAGTTATTCTCCCCTTCCGATCCTCTCTCCCTCCTTCCTTTCACCTTTCCCTTCCTCTTCTCTTCCTCTTCCAATCTTTTGTACTCTTCTTCCCCCCCCTTCGGTATGAGACGCTGGAAGACTCTCACCTTAGGATGGTGAGATGCTGAATGAGCTGGTGAAGATGAAGCTTTACCCCTCTCGTGGAAGAGTGGATGAAGGACGCAGTCAGGGATATACTCTTCTCCTACAGAAGAAAGGAGGAGCGTATTCGAAATCCCCGCATAATTCTTAAAAACGCCTGGTTTTCCTTCTTCTACCGCCCTCGTAGCTCAGCTGGCAGAGCGGCTGCCTTGTAAGCAGCAGGTCGCGGGTTCAAATCCCGCCGAGGGCTCATGTTTTTCTTTACGTCTCTTTTTAGCAATGAAATGGGGAAAGGCTTTTAATATATTAGAAGTATTGAGGGATTGCGGAGGACGTTCCCTTCTTTTGGAAGTCTTCCGTCGGAAGATGCATGAGCTTTATAATATTCTTCCAAAGATAAGGGGGTTATGAAGATGGCACGAAAAAGGCGAAAGCGTATCTACAATCCTGTCACTGGGAGATATTATGAAGTCAGGGAGCGCTCAAGCAAGTATGGGAAGGCGGGTGAGATTAAAGGCCTCTGGAGTTCACGGAAGAAAAAGAAGAAAGCTATAAAGTGAGAGAGGATGCGATTGCATACGAAGAACGTAGGCATTCTTGATACGAACATTATCACATACTGGATTACGGATCGTGTGTTAGAAGATATTCACGTTAATGAACGAATACGCGAAGTGTATCATGCACGATATAAGGATGCTATCCTTCTTATGAATAG
>WAPJ01000046.1 GCA_015520785.1 Candidatus Woesearchaeota archaeon | reverse complement strand
ATTACCCTCCTGCGTTTTCTTCTGGGTTTGCTTGAAGGCGCGGCGCTTCCCCCCGCCAAACTTCCCCTTCGCCTGACCAATATTGATTAATTCTACTTCCAGGTTGGGGACGAGCACGTCAACAATCTCTGCTTCAAGGATGGGCTTGCCCGTTGCGAGAAGCTGGTCAAACGTGGTGATCTCACCATTCTGGACGCGTCGGCCGAGCTCGGTGCGCGGCGTCCAGCCTGCCAGAGCGACCGTTCGCTCTTCCTCTAGATCAACGACTTCTTCTGGGAGGGGTTCTTCAACATCATCCGCCTTGAGCTTCGGCTCGACGCCTTTCTTCGGGCTCATCACGCATCAACCATTCCACATTTTTTCTTCAAGCAGTTCATCTACATATTCCAGGTCTCATGCTACTCGGAGGGGTTATTCTGTGAGTGGGACGAGCATGTCAATCTTCTTCATCATCTCCTCAATTCTTGCACGGACATCCCCTTCAAGATGGCCGCCCATGAGACGTTCCTCATCAGGGAGGACTTCGGGACTATGCGGGATGAGCATGCCTGCCTTGAGCGCGCCTGCGAGCGCCGCGTATAAGCGTCCCTTCGGATGAGGATACTGTAAGCCAAGGTCAAGGATAGCCTCACTAAAGCCCTTCGCCCGGGCGAGCCTGCCGAGCCAGTAGCCTGTGAGGAATGCTGCAGGCAGGTTCTTTGTCGCGTGAGGCCAGCCATGCTTCTTCAACAAGCGACTCTCCACGGTGATCCTGACCATATCACCGTCAGGCGCGTATTCCACGAGCTGGAGGATGACACCCGAAGCCGTTCGGCGTACCACGAGACGGGGCTTCCGGCTCTTCAAGAGCCTAAGACGCAGCCGGTAGTCTGTCCGGCCTTCACGCCGCCGCCGGTATGCCACCGTGTACCGATTCTTCCGGCTTCGCATCCTCCATCACACTCAGCATATTATGAATTGTATTCATGCTTCTTGTTTCTCCTCGCGGAGCGCGTGATGCTCGCGCAGGTAGAGGAGGAGGTGCTTCCTGCTCCTGAAGACACCGCCCTTCGCCTTCCGATAGGCTTCGCGATACGCGTCACGCGTAATCCTATCCTCTTCAAGCAAGTTTTTGAGGAGTTTCCGCTGTGCGCGGATACGGATGACCCAGGCTTCCTTGCGTGGGAGGCGTGCGGTTGCCTTCCCCTTCCGGCTGCCATGCCCACGCCGCCGTCCCTTCCGCTTCTGCGCGTGCAGCTTATTCGCTCGGGCACGGCTCACACCCTGAACAGGCTCTGCGCGGATCACGCCCTGGCTGATAAGCCTCCGGAGGTCGTCAGCCGTGATCGCCTGCTTGACCTCTTCAAGCCTGGTGGGATCGATCCAGACGCGGTCCACGCCCGTCTTGAGGATGCGTGCCGCAAGCCGTCGTTGGGTTGTCAGCTGCATGGGACATCAGACCATTTTTCACGTATGCTGGATGAGTATGATGTTCAGCGGGTCATGAAGAGGGTTTAAAAGGCATACTCTTTTCTGGTAAGCGGGTGTTCAGGCCTTCTCGTTCTCCTTGCTTGTCTCCTCTTCCTCCGTTTCCTTCCCCGCACCCTTCTCCTCTGCTGAGCCACCAGTGGCTTCTTGTTTCTCATCTTCTCCTCCAGCCGTCTTCCCTGTTGGTTTTGCTTTGCCTTTAGCCGTCTTCTCTGCTTTCCCCGCTGCTTCCTTCACGGCTTCCTCTCTCACTGCTTCTTCACGTGTTTCTTCCTGCTTCTCAGCAGTCTTCTGCTTCTCCGCTTTTCGCGCTGCACGCGTCTTCCGGAGTGCTTCACGCTTCTCAGCAGCCTTACGCGCTGCTTCAACCTGCTTCTCGTCAAGCAGCAAACCCTTCTCCTCAGCAAGCTTGATGAGTTCGAGGCGGTTCTTCAGGCTGACCTGCCGGTGGAAGACGCCGACCATGCCCTCACCAAGCAGGGAGAGGTCTTTCTCGGTGCGGATGATGACTTCGCGCAAGCCCTGCCGGTTCAATCCGCGCACGGCGCGCGGACTCCGCCAGCCACTACTCACAATGGCTGGCTTACCACGCTTCTGCAAGCGCATCTTACTATGCAATCCGCGGGGCTTCCGCCAGCGGGGGCGGATACGCTTCCGCTTATACCAGTCTTGCGCGAGGAAGACTGGCTTACGTCGTTTCAACAAGCGCCGAAGGTTGAGGAGGCTCATCAGACCATCACACTCATACGGTTTTCATCACGCTCATTCCTTGAGGATAGGCTTCCCATCCTTCTCAACAATATACAATCCATCCTGGAAGATGCGCGTGTCAAACTCGGGCCTACGCGTCAGGTTCTCAAGCGCGCCGGCAACATTCCCCGCAGCCTCCTTGTCAATACTCATGATGATAATCTCATTCCCCCTCACGTCCACACTCACGTTCTCCGGGATCTGGTAGACGCGGGGTTTCTTCTCACCATAAAAGTTCTTGATGATAAGCTCGTTCCCCTGCTTGCTGATCGTCATGGGAAAGTGGCTTGACACGGCACGCACCTTGTACGTATGCCCTTCCGTAACGCCTTTCAGCATGTTCCGCACGTGTGCGCGGAGCGTGTGCAAGAGTCGCTTATCCTTCTTCGTCGCAGGATACTTCTCCACTCTGAACTCGTTATCCTGAATAGTGATTGTCACGTTAAGCACGGCAAAGCGGCGTGTGAGCGTCCCCTTCGGTCCCTGCACGGTAATCTCCCGCGTCTCGGGCGTGAACGTGACTGTCACACCCTCGGGGATAGGGATGCTATAGGAGAGGTGCTTGCGTGCTTCTTTCTTCTCCTTCCGGTTCATACGCGCTCACACTCAAATGCTTTAATAGCAGTATGCGATGAGGCGTCCGCCGAGATTCTGGGCTTTCGCCTGCTGATGTGTCATTAATCCCTTATTCGTACTGACGATGAGGAAGCCGAAGTCCTTCGCGAGGAGGTAGCGTTTCTCATACTTCTCATACCCATCCACACTCACCGCTGCGCGGGGCTTGATCACGCCCACCCGGTTAATACTCCCATTCAGCTGGACGATCACGCGACTCCCATGCGCATCCTCCTCAACAGTATAGTCTTCAATATAACCCTCCTCTTTGAGGATGCGGAGCACGTTCTGCAGGAGCTTGCTCGCAGGACTAATCTCCACCAGAGACTTCTTACGTTGTTCTGCCATGTCAATCTTGCTGAGGGCTGCGGCAAGCGTGTCATTCATGCTCATACGCCATCACATCATCATTTTTTGTTAAGGAGTAGTATTCATGCTCGTTCGTTTATTCATACTTTTCAAAGCCAAGCTCATGTGCGATCTCGCGGAAGCAGCGGCGGCAGAGGTTTAAGCCATACTTGCGGATATGCCCGCGGGGATTCCCGCAGCGGTCACACCGCTTCTCAAGCCGCCCACCCGTCCGCTTGCGAGGCATGTTATGCTTCAAGTATTTCTTCAGCTTGCCAGGCTTATGCTGGAGCTGGACGAGGATCTTGCGGGGATCACTATACGTCATGAGACATCACCATTCAGGCTTCCTCTTCACGGATCTTCACATTGAAAGCGTCTTTCATGAAGCTGATTGCTTCCTCACGGCTGATGCGATGCTCCTTGGGAATCCGTCGTGGACGGAGGCGACGGTGCTTGACCCGGAAGCCGGGTCGTTCAAGCGTGACAGCCACTTCAAAGCCCATAATCCCAAGCTTGGGATCATACTTGAGGCCTTCCACGTCAATATACTCGGGGATGCCGAAGCTCACATTCCCCTCATTGTCAAACTGTTTCTCGCTGAGCGTAAAGTCTTTCGCGGTGAGGAGCTTCCGGAGGAGTTCCTCAGCAGGCTTACCACGGACGGTTACCTTCACGCCCACGGGCACGCCCGGCCTCAACTCCCAGTTTGGGATACGCTTCTGAGTAATGGTCTGCACGGGCTTCCGCTGCGTGATGCGTTCGAGGAGTATCATGCCCTTCTCAAGCTTCTGCGCGTCACGGCCCGCGCCAATATTGAGCGTGATCTTGGCGAGCCGGATCTTTCTCATCGGATGCGCTTCTTGCATGCATCATCACACCATTCGGATTCTGCGCGTATGATCATTCTTCCTGTTTGAGGGCTTCTTCAAGCGGCGTATAGCCATCATAGGGGATGATGTTCTCGCGTTTGACGCGGACGTCATGCTCGGGGAGGCTGATGATTACTTCGCCATCCTCAATCGTCTTGACAGTTCCTGCAAGGCCGATATTCTCCCCGCTGATGATGAATGCACGGCTCCCCTCTTTGAGGGGGATGGTCTTACTGATCGTGTGTGATTCGAGATTGATAATCACGGCTTCGCCCACAGGGTATGCTTCATCAGTGAGGAACGTGTAGCCTTCCCTCGTCGTATACTGGTATTTCCCGCCCTTGACGAGGACTTTCCGCTTGATGGTTGAAAGCTTCTCATGTGTGGGCGTGATCTTGCGCATGGCAAGCTTCCCCTGTGGCGTGAGGAGGATCAGATACTGCTCGTTCACGGGTGTGAGCGTGACAAGATCAAGGAAGCCCGTGATGAAGGCAGGATCCTTCACGACACGACCATTCACCCTGACAAGCCCCTCGCGGAGCGCATGGCGTGCCTCACGGCTCGTTCTCACAGCATGGAGGACTTCTTTCAGCCAGGTTTCAATGCTCATGCCATGCTCCAGGCTGTGCATGCCCGGCCGTGGCCTGCGGATAAAGGTTGAACGCTTCCGCTGGATGGGCCAGGCTCGTGGCGCCGCGATCCGCTTCAAGTGTGCTTTCGCCATTGGTACTCACGCTCACCGTTTTTATGCTTCCTTCTGCGCGTGCCGTTTCAACCGGCGTGGGTCTTCAACGAGCTTGATGAGCATGATATTGGACGCGTGGATACCCACGTGCACGTCCGTGCCGTCAAGACGCTTTCGTGTCACGCCCTGTAGGTAGACGCGGCCAGTGTGACGGTCAACACGATCAATCACACCTTCCCTTCCCCGATGAGTGCCGCGCATGACGCGCGCAGTATCCCCCTTCCGGGGTGGGAGACTGTTCAGCTTATACTGGTCCTTAAGGCTGGGGGAGAGCATGCTCCTGATCATGACCCGCTTGACATGGCGGGGGGCGTTCCGCGCATACTTCCGCTGCTTGCGCGGCTTCCGGCTTGCCTTCCAGGCTTTCGCATAGGCTTTCATCAGACATCCCCCATGGTTTAGATGATCATGCTTGCGACCTTGGCAATGGCAGGCCAGCGTTCCGCTGCCTCCCGTGCGATAGGTCCTTTAAACACGGTTCCCTTCGGATTCCCCTTCTCATCCTTGAGCACGACGGCAGCATTATCCTCAAACGCGATGCGCGTGCCGTCCGGACGGCGGTATTCCTTCTTCTGCCGGACGATCACGGCGAAGACGACCTGCTTGCGCATGTCCGGGCTGCCCTTCTTCACGCTTGCGAGGACGAGATCGCCTACGCCAGCGCTCGGATAGCGGCCCTTCCGTGTCTTGGCACCCTTCACGCTGATAATCTTGAGTACTTTCGCCCCACTATTATCGCACGTTTCCACATAACTCCCGTGCGTGAGGCCTTTCGTGACGCGTGCTTTAATGGCTTGCATGTGCGATCACCATGAATGGATATGCGTGGATGATTATGCGTCTTCCGGTTGGATGAGGCTGATCTTCCGCGTATGATTCTCCAACACGATGAAGTTCTTCGTCTTGCTTAATGGCCGGGTCTCATAGATGGTGACGATATCACCCTCCTCCACGGTCATGCCTTCCGGCACGTGCGCCTTGATGCGTGTGCGACGCTTCTCATACCGTTCATACTTGGGCAGGTAGACGAGGCGTTCGCGCTCAACGCTCACGGTCTTGGCCATGCGCGTGCTGACAACCCTGCCCGTGAATTTTCGCCCGTGCACGGTGATCGGCTTGCCCTTCACACTGATGGGCTGTGCGAGTTTTACCATGCCAGTCACCTTTTCTTTTCATTCTCATTCCAAGGTTATCCGTTGATCCTGATCCGGTCTTCGGGGCGGCGTTCAAGCCGCATCCCAGCGATTTCCTCGTCGTGCGAGCAGGGTCGGAACCATACGACCCTTTTTAACACTTTCTTCGTTTTCCCCTCGGGAGTGAGTATTTCCAGTGTCCGCTGTGTTTCACTGATGACGATGCCTTCAAGCCCGACCAGGCTTGGATCAGTGCTCCGCGTGATGCGGATGCATGCGCCGATGAGGGGGAGGCGTGCCCAGTCGGGGAGGCGGGGAAGCCGGTCAGGGCCTTCCCGCGAGTGAGGGGTCATCATGCGCGGATGATGTCAATACTCTGCTCGTCAAAGCCAAGATCCGCGAGGACGCGTTTGATCCTGGCTGTATGATCCCCCTGCAGTTCAATCCGGCCATCCTTGACCGTGCCACCGCAGGCGAGCCGTGTCTTCAACTGTTTTGCAATATCCTTCAGGTTAATCGTTTTCGCATCAATCCCCTCAATGATCGTCATGACCTTCCTGTAGCGTTTCGTCTCCGTGTACACGCGGATCCGCTGGGTCTCCTTGGCAATATCCTCGCAGACGCAGAGGTCGTGCGGGAGGCCGCAGACGGGGCAGACGTCGCTCATCGCGTTCGGGTCACCTCATGCTGTGCGAGGAAGTGTTTCAAGCGTGCACGATTCTTCTTGAGCTCGCGGATGATCTTGGGCGAGCTTGGCGCGGCGCCACGCGCTGCTTGTGCGCGTTCCTTCATGAGCAATTGTTCCACTTCACGCAGTGTTTTGAGCGCTTCCTCACGGCTCATCTCGCGAATCTCGCGCATTGAGCGTTTAACCTTCCCCATCCTGGTTCACCATGTAGCGTGGGCATCATGCTTTTTCTTCTTTTCCATCTCCGCTCTCTTCCGCTGCTTCTTGAGCGGCTTCCGCGGGGGCTTCAGAGGGAGTGGATGTTTCAGAGACTTCCGGAGTATCAGCATGAGATGGTGATTCTGGAGTCACTTCATCTCCAGCCGTGCTTGCCGAAGCCTCAGCAGGTTCTCCAGCTGCTTTTTCTGCAGTCTTTTCTTCTTCCTTCTTCTTCCTGCTTGTCCGCTTGCGCGTCCCGGTCTTCGCACTCCGCGCACTCTTCTTCCTGCTCGCACGCTTCTTCGGCTTCTCCACAGTCTCTTCGCGTGTCACGTTCCCATCCTCACTCGTAATCTCACTAATGGTCGTGACGGGTTCGTCAAGGACCTGGATGTGATAGGGGAGTTTAATGGGTGGCATGATCCGCACTTGGATGCCCACCACGCCACTCTTCAATACAGCCTCAGCTTTTGCCTTACGCACGTCATGCTGCGCAATATAGCCGCATTTCTTCAAGTAGCCGGTAAAGACACGCCAGCTGCGTGCACGCTGGCTTGGCACCTTCCCGCTCAGAACGATTTCAACGCCGAGCGCGCCCGCACGCATGACTTGTTGCATCGTCTTATACAGGACTGCCTTGAAGCGTTTCGTGCCGAAGCGTTCCAGGGTTGCCGCGATCCGCTCCGCGACGATACGCGCATCAAGATAAATATCCTTTACCTCGACGATCTCGATCTGCGGGTTTTCCAGGTTGAATTTCTCCTTGAGTTCGCGTGTGAGCTTGTTGATCGTCTCACCCCGCCTCCCGATGACAAGGCCGGGACGGCTCGTGCTCACGATAATCTTCTCCCCCAAGGGAGTCTTTGTAAGCTTGACGTGTGAGAGGCCTGCATTCCGCAAGCGCTGACTAACGTATTCTTCAATCTGGAATTGGCGTTTCCGATCCTTCACAATGGTTCGTTCGATCATGCACGACCACCCGTCGTGACTGCTACTTCAATATGCGTTCGTTTGAACGTGCGACGCGTATGACGGCCCGGCTTATAGGGTTGGGATGCCTTATCCGCCTTACAGTGGACGATGATAAGCTTTTCAGTGTCAAGACCTGCATGCTTCGCGTTCGCCAAGGCGAGCTTGAGGAGGCTGAGGAAGACTGTCGCGGTCTTGACAGGATAGCGGCCAGGCCCGATGCCCGGCTTGTGTGCCGCGCTCTCCTGCACGTACCGTCGATAGGGCACTGGTTGACGCTTCGCGATCACATCCTCAAGATAGGCTATTGCGCGGGTGAGCTTCTTCCCGCGGAGCGCTCTCGCGACCTCAACGGCATGCTTCACACTGATCGGCTGATCACGCATCCGCGCCCAGACGAGACGTTCATTCTTCAAGTCCATCATGAGATCACCATGCCTACTTGACGCTCATATGCGCGCTGCTCCGTGTCGCGCCCACGCCAGGCGCGCTATGCTGCACGCGCTTCCGTGTAAGGGCGAACTCGCCTAAGCGGTGGCCGAGCATTTCAATCGTAATGGTTACCGGTTGGAATTCCTTCCCATTATGCACGAGGATCGTCTTGCCGAGCATGGCAGGGATGATCACCATATCCCGACTATGCGTCTTCACCCGATCCTTGCCTGCCTGGAGCTTTGCGAGGAGGCGTTTCTGCTGCTGGTTCAAGCCCCGCAGGAGGCTTCGCCGCTCCCGGCTTGGGATAAGCTTGACAAACTCGTCCAATGGCATCGCCTTGAGTTCTTCCTCAGTATAGCCTCGGAAGCGCTTCTCACGCGTCTTATGATCCGCCATGCAGCATCAGCCTCACTTCTTCCTCCGGCCAGTCCGCCGTGGCCGGATCTTACCCACCTTGCGGCCTGGCGGCGCATTCCGCGGTGCAATCGTGGGCTTCCCCTTATGACTACTCTTCGTCCCACCGAAGGGATGGTCAACCGCGTTC
Source organism: Candidatus Woesearchaeota archaeon (assembly GCA_015520785.1). Classification (GTDB taxonomy): domain Archaea; phylum Nanobdellota; class Nanobdellia; order Woesearchaeales; family WAPJ01; genus WAPJ01. The sequence goes on along the minus strand of WAPJ01000046.1, from coordinate 2,082 downwards.
ATGCTCACGCCACTCACGCGCGGATGCTTCTTCCCACGTGCCTTGCGATAATGATACTTCGCACCCGCCTTGATGAAGGGCTTCTCCTTCCGGCCCGAGCCAGCGATAATCCCGATCGTTGCACGAGCGTCAGGATGGAATTCCTTCGTCTTCTTTGATGGGAGGAGGACGACCACGGCATCCTCACGCTTCGCGACAATCCGCCCAGCACTCCCCGCGCTCCGGATGAACTTCCCACCATCACCCGGGACCTTCTCAATATTATAGACGAGCGTCCCTTCCGGGAGGACGCGGAGCGGAGCAACGTGTGCGGGCTGCGTGCTCGCAGTCACACCAGCCGTAACCTCTTGGCCGATCCGCACGCCCTTCGGCGCGGGGAGGAGTGCCTCGCTGCCATCCTCATACGTGATGAGCATGAGCGGAGCCGTATGCCCCGGACTATGAATGAGATCACTGATCACACCCGTAATCCCACCCTCACGCTCTTCAGCAGTATAAGGCCGATAGCTGATCCGGCCCGCATAGCGGAAGCTGGGACTCCGATAGCGTGGACTCCCCCGTCCACGGCGTTGTGCGATAAGATCCTTTCCCATGGGGCATCACAAGTGTGCTTTTAGAGGAGGCCGAGCTGACTCGCAATGTCCAGTGCGCTCGCATCCTTGCTCAGCGTGACATAGGCCTTCCGGCCCTTCGGACCGCGCATCGTATTGACACGCGTCACGCGCACGTTAAAACGCTCCTCGACGAGCCGCTTAATCTCAGTCTTGGAGAGATGATCGTCAATCTTGAAGACGAGTGTATTCTCCCGTTCGAGGAGGCGGATCGCTTTTTCACTGCTAAGCGGTGTGAGCATGCATGATCACCCAGCATACTTTTCGCGTAATGCTCCAATAGCATCCTCGGTGAGGAGGATGATCCTCCCGGGATGCGCGCCTGGCGCGAGACGTTTCGCATTCAGATGATCATACCGGACAACGTCCACGCCCGGCAGGTTTTCAGCAGCCTTCTTCACGCGTGACGGGTCCTTAACAATGATGAGCAGGCTCTTCCGCTGCTTATACCGGCGGCCACGCATCTTCCCACGACCAGCTCGGATCGTGCGTTCCTCAGCGCGTGCAAGCTCCTCGGCAAAGCCAAGCCTGACAAGCACGTCACGCACCTCGCGCGTCTTACTCAGCTGTTCAAACGCGGATTCAACCGCGAGCGGATAAACAGCGGGAAGCTTATGACCACGCTCACGCACAATCTCAGGATTAAGACTTGCGGTGAGCGCGCTGAGGAGTGCGAGACGCTTCTCCTTCTTATTCACGCGTTCAACCCAGTTCTTCTCCGCCCTGGGTGGATGAGCGCGCCGCCCACCAACCGTGCCTGGTGCGACAGCGGCAATCCAGTACATCTGCCGTCCACGGCGCGTGAGGATCTTCCGTGGCACACGGCTAATCCCATAGCCATACCCGCCACGATAATCCCGGCGGCGCCGGCTGAGCTTCGCGCTCTGCCGCATGCCCGCGCCGGGCTTTGCGCCATACGGCGTGCGGAGGAGGCTTTGAATGGCGAGCACGACACGCTGGATCACGTCAGGCCGATACTCGCGGAGAAGGCTGTCAGGAAGCTCAACGCTCCCTGCTTCTTCACCCTTGAGTGTATAGCGTGGAATCTGCATGGGACATCACTGCTGGGAGTGTGTTGAAAGATGAACGATACGTGGCGCTTCTGGGAAGGCCTTCCGATAGGCGCGCTGCGCACGCGTAAGCCTGACGAGACGCTTCTTCGGCCCGGGAATACTCCCCGCGAGGAGGAGTACCGTGTTCCGCACCACACCATAATGCGGAATACCCCCCCTCACCTGAACCTCTTCAGGCTTGAGGATGGCGATAATCTGCTTATTCCACTCCGTGCGGAGATGATAGCCTGCCTGACCTGCGAGCGCGACACGATACTGCCGCGCCCCCGTCCAGGGGCCCAGGTTGCCAGGCCTCCGGCGGCCCTTCTCAGACTTATGACTCTTAAGTGTAATACCAAACCGCTTCACGGGGCCTTGCGTGCCCTTCCCCTTCGTCACCGCGTGCACGTCCACAATAT
>WAPJ01000045.1 GCA_015520785.1 Candidatus Woesearchaeota archaeon | reverse complement strand
ATACTTCTGCGCGTATTGTTGCACGGCGCGCGTCACGGCACTCCTGAAGGCGCTGACGTGCGTGCCACCCTCCGGCGTGTTGATCGTGTTTACGAAACTATACACGGCTTCACCATAACTCTGCGTGTATTGGAGTGCGTATTCGAATTCGATAAGCTTCTCATCCTCGGGTGTGAAGCGCACATGGATAATATCCTCGTGCAGGGGCTTCCGCTGCTCGTTCAAGAAGCGGAGGAAGTCGGGGAGGCCTTCATCGGAATGGAATACTTCTTCTGTCCCTTCCTCCTCGTCCTTGAAGATGATCGTCAAGCCTGGCGTGAGATAGGCGGTCTCGCGGAGGCGGGTGCGGATGATCTCACGGTCAAAGCTGAGCGTGTGGAAGATCTCCGGGTCGGGCTTGAAGCGGACGAGCGTGCCATGCTCATCTTTAGGAGCATCACGAATCTTCACCTCGCCGAGGGGGATGCCGCGTGCATACTCCTGCTCATACTCCTTCCCATCGCGGCGGATGCGGACGAGCAGCCAGGAGGAGAGTGCGTTCACCACGCTCAAGCCCACGCCATGCAAACCTCCGGAAACCTTGTAGGCGGACGCGTCAAACTTCCCACCCGCGTGGAGCACGGTGAGGACGACTTCAAAGGCGCGCTTCCCATACTCGGGCATGATATCAACTGGGATGCCGCGACCATCATCCTCCACGCTCACACTCCCATCCTCGTGGAGCGTGACAGTAATCCGCTTCGCGTGGCCTGCGAGTGCCTCGTCAACACTATTATCCACGAGCTCCCAGATGAGATGATGCAGTCCTGCCGGACCCGTGCTGCCAATATACATGCCCGGCCGCTTGCGCACGGCTTCAAGCCCTTCGAGAACTTTGATCGCGTCAGCAGTATAGGACGAGTCGCTCATGCGCGTGAAAGCTCACGAGCGGGTATATAAAGGTTTACCCTTGAAGAGGCGTGTTTCTCCGAGGAGAAAGAGGCGGGTGGAGGATTGTCTGTTGTTTCGGGAGAACCTTGCTGTGGGGTATGAATGTACAGGCGTGAGGAGGATGAAAAGGAAAGGGGAAGTAGAGAGGGACCCTGTAATGGGGGGAAGCATGACATGAGATGAGAGTAAAAAAGGGGAGGAGGAGAAGAGGAAGGAGGATGGAGTGATAGGAAGATAAGGAAGGGGATGAAGCGGAGGAGAATACGAGAAAGGAGGAATAATGCGGTGAGAAATGAAAGGAGGGCTTTGGAAGAGGATGTTATGCTTCTGCTTCACCCTCCGCGGCTTCCTCAGCAGGGGTTTCCTTCTCGGATGCTTTCTCCTCTTCATTCTTTCCTTCTGCTTCCGCCTTAGCGTCTGCACGCTGCTGCTTCCGCTTCCGCGCTGCTTGCTGCTTCTGCTCGCGCTTCCGTAATGCGAGGAGGGTCTCCTTGCTCAGCTTGATATCATCAAGGCTGAGTGGCGTGCCACGCTGCGTGACGCGTACCACGCGGAATTCAACCGTCTTAATAGGTGCGAGTGCGCTCGCCTTCTGCTTGATCTGTCGTGCGAGCTCACCGCTCAGGAGGATTTTAAGCACGTCCTCCCGCTCGGCCTGGCCGAGGCGTTCAAGAATCTCACGTGTCATGAGCTTCCGTAATTCGCTCCGCGTGATGGTTGCCACGCGGCTCGCGGTGATGAGCATTGGTTTAACGCGGATAAGCGTATCATCCTTCAGCTTGACGATAAAACTATGATCAATCTTGCTCGTCCGACGGCGGACGATGCGTTTGACGAGCGTGCTGCTCAACTCCCAGCCCGTCCACACTGCGCGAGCCGTGTCTCCCTCAGCCTCGTCAACGGTGAATTCGAGGAAGGTCTGCTGCTGGCGTGGATTGCCAGTAAGGCTGGCGAGGGGGAGGCGGACTCGCCGACCCACGGCTTGACTGCTCTCCACGACCGTGGTCTCGCCGAGCTCGCGACCGTCAAAATAGCCTTTCGCAATGATGGGGATCCACTTCTTCTTTACCGTCTTGACAACTGCGCGTCGAGCCATGAAGCATCACACTACCCAATGAATCTTTCCTTCCCCGGACGGCAGCACGCATTCCTTTAAAAGAATACTGCTTTTCAGGCTTCTTCTAAGCGCTTCAAGCGGGGGAGGACACGCTCGCGTGCAATCCTGAGGAATCCTGCCAGGCGGGGGCCGTAGGGCTTGTTGAAGAGGAACGCGTATGCTTCACGGAAGAAGGCCTTCGCGGAGAGGCCTTTCTCCTTGAGCCGTGCTTGCATCGCCTCGCGGAGCAATGCTTCATCAGCATCCGATTCGAGGAGTGGGATGAGCGTTTTCAGGATAGCCCTGGCTTCAGGGCTCAGCATGATGGGTGCTTCAGGCGGGAGGAGTCTAAACTGGTATTTTTCGGGCGCATACTCGCTTGTCACCCACGCGTATGCGCGTTCCGCCCGCTCCCGGACACGCTTCCGATCAAGGGGTGTGAGTATGAGCCCGTGGCGTTCCGCGTACGCGTCCACCACCTGCTGGATGTCACCCTCATAGACTTGGGTGAGGATGGTGAGTTCGCGGAAGGACGGCTGGACGGGCAGCGTGCCGGGAGGCTGTGGTTGTGCCATTTCATACACGCGCGTCCAGTGCTGCCAGCGGTCATCCTTCAGCTTCTCTTCATGCGGCTGATAGTAGAAGCGTTCCACTCGGTCAAACTCCTCATAGACTTGGAGGATGTTCTCATCCAACTGGATGATCATCTCCGCCTGTGGTCGCGTGGAAGCGTAGACGAAGCGGAGGACGTCAGGCGTATAGTAGTGGAGAACCTGTCGGGGTGTGAGGAGTTTGCCCTCACTACTACTCATCTTCCCACCCACACCCTTGAGGATGACAAAATCATAAGGCGCGTAGCTTGGCGGGCTGCGCTGCCAGACAGCCTTGATGATCTGCTTCGCGGTATCATAACTCCCGCCGGGCGTGCTATGATCCTTCCCTCCCGGCTCGAAGTGGATCTGATAGTACGCCCAGCGCATCGGCCAGTCAACACGCCATTTCGCCTTCACACCCTTCCCCGTGAAATGGCGAACATCCTCATGACCGCAGGCACACGCGTAGTGGATCGCATCACCCTCAACATGCTTAATGGTAGTCGTATCCTTCCCGCAGGCTTCACAATACACGTCAAAGGGGATATACTCTTGTAGGGGTTCTTTGCGATACTGGTTGAGGATCTCCCTGATGATGTCACGCTTCTCCCATGCTTCACGGAGGAGTCGTGCGTAGCGTCCCTCAGCATAGGCTTCATGCTGCCGGATGAATTCCGCGTGAATGCCCAGTTCATTGAGGCTTTCTTCAAACTCGGCTTCGTGATGTGCTGCGAGACTCTCATGACACGCCCACGGGTCGTCAATCTCGCTGAGCGGCTTGCCAAGCTCCGCGTGTAAGCGTTCCCTCATATCCACTGGGAGGTTCTTGGGTACTTTGCGGAAGCGGTCATAATCATCCCAGACGTAATAGGTTTTCACCGTATAACCGAGGTCTTCTAATGCCTGCTGGACGAAGGTGAGTGTCATGACCTCGCGAAGATTACCCACGTGCACGCTCCCGGAGGGAGTTATGCCTCCTTCGAGATGCACCTCCCCGCCAGGAGGGATTTCTTGTTCCCGAATGATCTGACGAGCAATCTTATCCGCCCAGTAGGGACTCTCATCAAGCCAATCATGCCGCATACGAAGGGAGAAACCCGAAGAGTCTTTTAAAATAATGTGTGTGAGGGAAAACCCAGTGAGAGCATGCGTATTCCCCGCTCCTTAGGGAGTATCCCGCTGGTCTTCGCATTATCTCTCCTCAACGTAGTAGCACATCTTCCCACCTTCTCCTCTCCCATCTCATCCTACCACTATCTTCTTCATCCCCCTTCTAAGATGAAGAAAGAAAAGAAGAGGGAAAGGAAAGGAGAGGATAAGAAGATGGAGGAAATGGGAAAGAAAAACGATAAGGAAGAGAAGGAAGAAAGAAAATGAGGGTGATGAAAAGAAAGATGGAACCGAATAAAGCCTGAGCGTGTGGGCCTGCGGGGATTCGAACCCCGGACCTAGCGGTTAAGAGCCGCTCGCTCTGACCAGGCTGAGCTACAGGCCCAAAGACTGCGAAAGCCACTCAAGCCTATTTAAAATACTTACTATGCGGTATGCTAGGCATGCCGCTGGACGGCCATGTCCACCAAGGAGGCGAGGAGGGGATCCGTCAGGACGCGTTTCGCCTCGCTCGCAAGCTGCTGGGCGCGTTCCACTGCACGCGCTGGCGCTCCGGAGGCTTCAATCAGCATGATTGCTTCGCGAATCCGCTTCGCGTCACGCGGATGCTCCCTGATGATCTCGCGTAAGCGTTCCGCCTCGCGCTCGGCGAGGCTGGTGAGCGCGTGGATGAGGAGGAGGGTGCGCTTCCCCTCCGTGATATCATCCCCGAGCGTCTTCCCATATGCTGCCGTGCCGAAGAGGTTGAGATAGTCATCCATGATCTGGAAGGCGATGCCAAGCTTCACGCCCGCCTGGAAGACCTCTTCAATGAGCGTGTCATCCGCTCCCTTCAGGCTGAAGCCAATGCTGAGCGCTGCGCCGAGCAACGCACCAGTCTTCCCAGCTGTCATGCGCTCATACTCTGCCGGGCTTGGCATATGGTCTTCTGCAATCCACGCGAGTTCTTCCGCCTGGCCGCGCATGATCTCCCAGAATGCCCTGCGGGCGAGACGGGCTTCACGCTGGAAGCCCTCCTCCACGAGCCTGACGAGCTCGTCCCAGACAAAGGTTGCGAGGACATCACCAAGGTGGAGTGCGCGTGGCAGGCCAAGCGTTACGTGGAGTGCAGGCTTACCCCGGCGGAGGAGTGAGCCGTCCTCAATATCATCATGGATGAGCGTGAACGTATGATACAATTCGAGCAGGAACGCGAAGCGGAGTGCTACGCGGCGGGGAGAGATGCTTCCCTCGGCTGCGAGGAGGAGGAGTGGCCGGTAGCGCTTCCCACCCCGCATCACGTATTCCTCCAGGCGGGGGAATGCTTCGCGCGGCTCACGCGGGAGGTGTTCTTGGAGGTACGTGTTGAACGCGTCACGTAAGCGTGCGAGTCTCTCCTCAATCTCGGGGGGAGGCATAAGGAGGGGTGGATGAGCGAGTATTATAAGCCTCACGGGAGTCTTGGAAGACGCACAGGAGAAAAAGGTTCGTCCTCCTTCATTCTGAGGATGATAACGTGCGCTCACCCCTCTCCTCAATCATCTCCAAAAAAGAGGATATAAAAAAGAGGAGAAGGGAGAGGAGGGGTTAGAGGGAAGGATGAAAAAGAGGGATAGAGAAAAAAGGGAAAAAAGAGAGGTGGGGGAGAGTGTGATGGGGTAGAAGAACATCCCCCCTTCATTCTGGTTCGAGCGTGAAGACGAGCCGCCGGTTCCCCTTCCCTTTGTTCTCTACTTTCTTGAGGATGACACGGCCAATATCCTTGAGGCGTGGCACGTGACAACCACCATCCGCTTGCTCGTCAATCAGTGTGCCATCCGAGAGGATGATACGCACGATCCTCAGCTTGTCAATGCTGGGTGGGAGTCTGCTGGCGAGCTTGACGAGATGCTCCTGCTTGAGGGCTTCCTCGCGTGGGAGCGTATATGTTGTTACTTCTCCATCCTGCTGTATCCACTCGTTCACCTGTCGGATGGCGTCTTCAAGCATCTGCCTGTCGAAGGATGGGAGGTTGAAGTCCATCCGTCCCTTCTCCACGGTCATCATATTCCCCGTGATCTTCACGCCGTGCGGGTAGAGTGCGGCTGCGATGAGATGAGCCGTGGTATGCATGCGCATGAGCTTCCAGCGGCGCTCCCAGTCGAGGACGAGCTTGACGCGCATGCCTGGCTGGAGGCCTTCCCGGTCTACGTCGTGAAGAATCTGATCAGCATCCTTCATGACGCGGACAACCTGGTAGGATTCACCATCCTCGCTGATGATGCTGCCCGTATCATGATCCACACCCCCACTCACGGGGTAGAAGATCGTATCCTCGAGGAGGACGTGCTTTCCATCCCGCACGTCCTTCACGATTGTCTCAAGTTCTTTGAGGAGCATGTCGCGCATGTACGCCCATTCCATCATGACTCACCCCTGCTGTGAGTGAAGAGAGTATTCCTTCATTATTCGAGAGGGGTTTGGGGAGGTGAGGCTCGTGTTAAAAAGGAAGAGGGTTGGTGGGAGTATGTGTTTCTCTTGTCTTCACGCTTCATCATTCTCTCCGGTTTACCGTACCACTTCTGCATATCTCTCACGTTTTCTTCTTAGCGTGAAAAAGAGGGGATCTTCTCCTCACGGCTGCTTAAGCTGGGAGAGGCACACAGAGGGGGAGGGGTGAAGAAGAAAGAAAGAGTAGAGGAAAGTCCTCTAAAAGTCGAGTCTGACGAGGTTGCTTCGTGTGACTTGTTCCGTGCCATCCTCATCCTTAAAGGTGAGAATTGCACGGGGGAGGGTGATCTTGCCGAGGAGGCTGAGCCTGCTCCGCACGCGATACGTTATGATACGTTCCTCGTATGGTTCGAGACTGTCAATATACCATTTGATCACGCTCCCCTCACGCTCATTCACATATACTCTCGGCTTGCCGAAGCGTTCATCCTTCTCGCGGATGAGTTCAACCAAGCGTGGGAGGGGGTCTATGATCGTGATATCCTTGAAGCGTTTCTTCCCGTTCAGATTCTTAACGTGGAGGACGATACGGATCTCGCTCACACCACCCTGACTCACGCCGACAACGACGGCATCCTTCCGGATTTGGATGGGACTGCGCATGACCTGGTAGAGGACGAGCGCGAGAATCGTGATGAGCGTGAGCCAGACGAAGAGCGCGTAGGAGAGCTGGCCTTCCACACGCATCCGCCCGCCGGGTGGGAGGGTGATGCGCGTGAGCGCGTACGCGCCAGTCGTGTTGACGAGGAGGCTCTTCTCGAGGCGTGTGCCATTCTCTGCTCTGAAACTAGTGAAATGGCCGAGCCAGCTGAAGGGAATGCGCATGGGCAGGGTAACGGCCGCGGGAGCATTCCCCTTGTTTATGATCGTATAGGACGTCCGCTTGCGGAAGAAGCCCCACGTCTCATTCGTCTCGATCCTCACGTCCGTGTAGGGGATGATGATGAACGAGTCGCGAATCACGGGGTCGAGGAATTCGCCATCAGCGATGAGGGTGACATTCACGTCATACTCGCCTGGTGTGGCATTCGCAGGCAGGGGAAGCGTGATGGTCACGTTCTTCCATTCAAAACCGTCCAGTCGCGTGTGCGTCGTATTCCTCCCGAAGGGCGTGTCCACGCGGATTGTAAAGTCTTTGATCACCTTGGGATTCCGATTCTTCAGGTTAACCGTGATCGTGAGGGGGTGTCGTGGATCAACCTCGCGGGGCACGTCAACCAATCGGCTCACGGCGATGAGGAATTCACCAATATTCCGATGGGCTGACTTGACTTCCACGGGGATGAAGAAGGTTTGCGTCTCATCACTCCCCTCCCTTGCGATGCGGAGTTCGAGGATATACACGTATGGCACGAGCTTCCGCTTTGGCGTGAGCGTGAAGGGTATCGTCGCCTGTTGGCCTGGTGCGAGGGTAATCCCATTCAGATACGCGGTGATCGGATCGGTCATGAGCAGCCAGTCCGGCTCGAGGAAGATGATCCGGTACGTTTCATTCCGACCGGCCGTATTCTGGAGGTGGAGGAGGAAGGATGCTGACTCGCCCGGCTTGAGGAAGGGCTTGACGGGTTCGATCGTCGCAGTAAAAGCATGAAGGAATGGAAGGGTGAGGAGGAGCAGGATGAGGAGGATCATGTGACGCATGGATTGCATAAGCCCACCCCGTATTTATAAGCCTACCCGTAAAGAGGAGCGTGTGGGGCCGCCGTGATTCGAACACGGGTCACCACCACCCCAAGGTGGCATGATAGCCAAGCTACACTACGGCCCCACGCAGAGGGGAGAACAAGCCGTTCCTTTTTAAACAGTTCTCTTCTCTGCAGCAGGGTATGCTTGAAGCATGGGAAACCCTCACGCATCCTCTTGGCATGCTTGGCTATCGGAGCATCAAGCAAGGGGATACGCTCATCATTGCAGACATGCATGTCGGGTATGCTGCACGCTTCCCCCTCACGATTAGCCTCTTGCATGATATTGAAAGCATGCATGATCGCATCCGCTCTGCGCGGGAGAAGCTTGGCATGCCCAAGCGGCTCATCCTCGCAGGGGATATCCTGGATGATTTCGGCCTAAAGGAACGGCGGACACGCGCACGGCTAGTGAGGTTTATTAGCGAACTTCGCGACGAGTGGGACGAGCTTATCCTCCTCGCGGGGAATCATGATCCAATGCTCAAGACCACGCCCTTCGCACACGAGATCCATGATTCCTACTGTCTCGAGACGGAT
>WAPJ01000044.1 GCA_015520785.1 Candidatus Woesearchaeota archaeon | reverse complement strand
TCGTCATGCTCGGCATGATGCTCCTCATGCTCTCCGGGAGCATGCGATATCCCTGGCTGGAGGATGGGGATCCCTGGGAGCATGCGCTCACAGCAGCGTATGTGCGTGACACGCACAGCATGCTCAAGCCTCCTGGAATGTATATTGCGCATTACCTCTCACCCTACCCGCCTGGCATGGCCGTCCTGGAGGGAGCATTCTGGCTGACGGGCACGAGTATTGCTTGGCTGAAAGTCTTCATCAGCCTGATTATCGGCCTCATGTATCCCGCATTCTACCTCCTCATGCGCAGGCTCACACGAAACCCGCTTATCAGTATTATTGCTGTTATTCTTGCTGGGATGCTTCCGGGCGTGACACACTTCATCTACGCGCAACAACCAGCCTTACTCTTCACACTCATCGGTCTCGCGTGGCTCCCACCCGCCGTGAGGCGGGGGAAATGGTTGCCCTACGCGCTCGCGAGTAGCGCGGTGCTCGTCACCCAGCAGATTACAAGCATCTTCCATATTGGGAGTAGCATCCTCCTCTACGCCTCCATCCTCCTCGAGGGTGAGTGGAGGAAAACGATGAAACGAGAAAGGGGGATGGATACGGGAGATAAGGAGAATGCACGATCAGGAAAAAAAGAAGGAGAGACGACGAGTATGAACGAGAGCGGAGGAGGATTTGAAGGATCAAGTGAGGAGGATAAAGGGAGTGAAGAAGATAAGAGTACATCAGGGGGAGAGAAGAAAGCGGATGCTCACGTCTCAGCAGGCCATGAAGCACGCGTGGAGGAGAAGGATAATGATCCACGGCAGGATAAAGGAGAGACGGATAGTATTCCATCTCAAGATAAGAAGAGGAAAGAGGAAGGATCATCTTCCGTTGAGAAGGAACATAAAGAAGAGCGTATGGGAGAGGATCATAAAGCGGGTATGAGAAGAGGAGAAGTGGGAGGAGAAAATAGGGGGAGTGAAAGCAAAAGGGGGAATCCCTTCGCACGCGTCCTCATCGTCACGCTTGCCTTCACACTCACCATTCTCATCCTCGCCGGGAGCTTTTATCTCGTCATGTTCAAAACGTATGGGAAGCAGGGCGTGTTCGGCACGTACGGGATTAGCGAGAAAGAAGCGGATAGTGTCTGGTGGCATTATATCCACCCGCCCGAGAAGCGCTGCCCGGCACGCCTCATGAGCGTTGATCCGAGCTGTAAGCATCCCTACTATACGTTCCATGATTTTTACGTGACGAGCAGTGCGAATAGTATTGATGCGGGGAAGGGCCTCGGCCAGGCCGTGACACTCCTCACACTCCTCGGAGTGTTCATCCTCATCCTCCGCGTACGCAGGAATGGCGTGAAGGATCCTGCTGGTTTCCTCCTCGCCTGGTTTATCTTCACACTCCTCGGCGTGTATGGTGATGCCCTCCCAGTAGCATTCCTCCCCCACCGGTGGTGGGCATTCCTCACCTGGCCCGTAGCAGGAATAGCCGCGTATGCGGTCGTCTGGCTTTCCAGGAGCGTGAGCACGCTCGCCCATGGTGAGACCCGGAGGATCCTCTTCTGGAGTATGCTCATCATCCTCCTCGGGAGTGTCTGGATGACGAGCATGCAGCCCAAGATCGGCCTGAACATGGCCGTCTGGCCGCCCCACGGCTTCCCCACCGGGCTTGAATATGCAGCATACCTCCAGCAGGGCGTGAAAGCCGGCTATCTCGCCCTCCCCGAGAGTCCCTTTACACGCGTGCGCATGGCTGACGTGTGTAGTAATACGCACAGCCTCCTTGCGGGCGTGGGCATACGCGTGCCAAGCACTGCCCCGCCCGTGCCAGCCTACACGAATAATCCCCCCAGAGACTATTACATGTGGGATATTAAGAATACGAGTGGCAAGCCATGGATGCTGAACACGAGCAATCTCAGCATGAAGCTGAAAGCCTACGCGGCAGCATACCATGTTGACGCGTTCACGATCGGCACGAGCTGCCTCCGCCAGGCGAGAATGCTCAACGAGAGTTTCGAGAACTACGCGCAGCGGATCATCAACCAGCTCGTCACTACCGGCTGGCAGCCGGTATGGCAGCGTCAGGGTGTTCTCGTCATGCTTCCTCCCCGATCATAGGATGAGAAGGTATAATACGACCCTCTCTGCTTCTTCTTTTTTCTCGCTTCATATTCTCCCGATATTCCTCTTCGTTTTCTCATCTCTTACTCTTTTCGTCTCTCCCCCTTCTCCTTTTTCGTATTCTCTTCATACACCATTCTATCTATCTCTCCCGTCTCCTCTGCCTAGGGCATAGCCTGTAGTGATAGGAGGGGGGATTGATGATTCTCAGTGGGAGAAGGATAGCAGGTAGAGGGAATATAGGAAGGAGAAGTGAGGAGTAAGAAGGAGAGTAGCAGGAAGTCTGTTTATCATCGTATGAACTCGCGGATGAAGGGGATGAGCTGCTGCGCGTATGGGAGGAGGCTTGCCGTGAGGAGGAGGCTGCTGAGGAGGGGATGGATGAGGACTGCTGGGATGCTCGTGAGGAGGATGAGAAGGCTCAAAGAGGTTTGATGGAATGTGCTGATCCTTAAGCGTGTGAGGAGGAGTATGCCTGGAAGGCTTGCGATGAGCGTGCCGAGCGCGGCGCCCGTCGCGAGATAGCGTGGGATGAGGATGAGATCAAGGAGGAGGTTGAGGAGGATCATGCTGAGCGTCCACGTGAAGCGTTCGCGGACGAGGCCTTGTGCGGAGAGGAGGATGAACGCATAACGGGTGATCCCGCCGAGGATGCTTGCGGTGAGGAGGATGCTAATGAGGAGGATGCTCGGCTGATAGGCTGCGGGAAGGAGGAGTTTAAGGAGTGTTGGGAGGAGGGGGAGGATGAATGCGCCGCTCAGCGTGAGGAGGAGGCTTGCCGTGAGGAATCCCCGCTGGGCTTCACGCGTGAATGCACGCCCGTGGAGGGGGGAGAGGAGGGGATAGTAGAGGATGATGATGGGCTGGAGGAGGAAGAGGGGGATGGTCAGGTAGGGGAGGTTTGCACTATACACGGCAACGCTTGTGAGGGGTGCGAGAAGGGTAAGGAGGATGATGTCAATGCTTGTGAGGAGGATGATGATAACCGCGGAGAGCATGTTTGGGAGACTGTAGGAGAGGAGTCGTCTCATCTCCTGGAGGCGTGGTCGTGTGAAGACACTCCGGAAGGGGAGCGTGTAGAGGAGGGTGAGGGTGAGGACGAGGATGTTCCAGCCGAGAGCAATGATGAGGAGGGGTGTTTTGATGAATGCGAGCCTCCCCGTGTTGAGGAGGACGTCCCCGAGGGGGTATGCTTCAGGCCTCCCGCGTGCGCGGAGCGCATTCCTGAGGACGAGGAAGAGCGGCCAGGCGAGGATGCCAATACTGAAGGCTCGAACGATCGGGGTGAAGATGGGCGTGTGGAGGTAGGCTGTGCTGATGATGGGTGCGAGGATGAGGAAGATGAATGCTGCGAGACTACTCGTCACGAGTGTGACGAGGAGGGCGATCGTGAGATAGGATTTCCAGGCTTCCGCTTCGCGGGGGATAAAATAGTTGAGTGCTTCACCCATGCCGAGGTTGAGGAAGGGGATGAGGAAGGTGATGAGCGCTTGGAGGCTGAAGAGCGCGCCATACGCGTCTGGTGGAAGGACGTGCGCGTAGAGGGTTCTCACGAGCATACCTGTCAAGCCTGCGAGGCCGACGAGGAGTGTTGTTTTGAGGAATGCTGTTCGGAGGCTCATACGCTCACCTCGTGGAGGGAGAGGAGGATTTCTCGGACTTCCTCCTGGCGGGGGAGTGGTGGGAGGACCGGTTTTTCGCGTGAGAGACGGATGAGTGCTTCTGCAACCGCGTGGGGCTCGGGCGTGGCGAGGAATGCTGCTGGAAAGGCTTCGCGGAGGGGTGGATGATCAGGGAGGAGGAAGCGCGTGTTCATCTGGATGGCCTCGTACGCGCTGAGTGGCGTGGCGAAATTCCCCCTCAGGGTGGGATACGGGTAGGCGTAGACGTCATGCCGTGCGAGTTCCTCATACGGATTAATCCTCCCCCTGAGGATGATCCGATCGGGATAGGCTTCTTGCAGTCGCGTAAGCTGTGTGAGGATGCGTGGTGATGCATTCTTGAAACCACTATTCGCGAGCGTGAGCGTGAAGGATGCATCCTCACGGAGGAGGTATTGAAACGCGTCAAGGATGATTCCTACGCCTTTCTCCTCGCGGAGACTGGTCATGACGAGAATACTCTTCTCCTTCCGCTCCGCGTGAATGCGGGGTGGTTCGTCTAGGAGGAGGGGGAGGATACGGCTTTTCTTCTTCAGGCAGGAGGGGAGGAGGTCCTGCTGATAATGGGTTTGAATAATCACCTGGTTGAGGCGTGTGCAGATAAGGGGGAGGAATGGTTTGAGGAATGGGTCTTCCCACCATGAGCCGGTGAGCGCGTCAGTAATGGTGAGGAATGCTCGCTTGTACCTGCTGAGGAGGAGGCTGAGGGCGAGTGTTTTATTTGGTACGGTATAATAGTGGATGGTGCGTGCGCGGACGCGGAGGAATGGATTCCGATAGGGGATGGTTTTCTCCTCGTGGAGACTATACGCGTGGGAGGGAGAGGCGAGGATTACCCTGCGATCATGCCGGGCGAGTAACCGCGCGGTCAGCCAGGCCTGCTTGACCGTGCCCTCGGCGAGAGTGGCGAGTGGGAGCGTGGTGAGGATTGCGCTTACCATGCCGACCAGCCCGTGAAGATAATCTTGAGGATATCGTTAAGGGTCTCATCAAGACCTGCTGCGTTAACGATGAAAATATTCCTTCTTTTCGCCATGCGTTCCACCCAGGCTTTAAACGCCGCGTAACGCTGAGGGTCATA
Source organism: Candidatus Woesearchaeota archaeon (assembly GCA_015520785.1). GTDB lineage: Archaea > Nanobdellota > Nanobdellia > Woesearchaeales > WAPJ01 > WAPJ01. The sequence goes on along the minus strand of WAPJ01000044.1, from coordinate 4,312 downwards.
CTCTTCAGGCTTCCGCTTCGCGATCAGCCGTTCTTCCGGGAAGAGGATGATCGTTACGTGTGGCTTAGGATAAAGCGTGTAGGCGAGCCGAGTGAGAAAGCCCTTCCATCCCTTGAGGAGTGCATGTTCAAATCTTGGATGCCTATCCCAGAGGATAGCCTGGCCGCGCAGCCAGACGGGGAGCATGCGGAGCCAGCGGTACCAGTCGTACGCGTACATGCGGATGAAGGAGACGAGTGGAATGCGTGAGGAGGAGAAGTCGCGATATCCCCCATACGTGCTCGGCCAGCCGAAGTCTCTGGTGAGGATGCGGATGAGCGTGGTCTTCCCACTCCCATCCGGGCCGATAATCGCGATATGCCTGCCGTGACAGCAGCGGCGGAAGAAGCGTTGGAAGAATCTCCTCATACTTCCAAGCCATGCGCGAAATGTCAGATAGGGGGAGAGCTTGAGGGGGTTTCGTGAGAGGAGGAGTGCGGGATCTCGGGGTGTCCTCCTAAGGACGGGATACTGCGTGTACGCGTTCAAACCACCCCTCCCCTCCAGGATATGCCAGTATTCCCTGATGAACGCGTGATATTTTTCATCCTGCTTCTGTTCTGCCAGGTAGCGGAGGACGCGTTCAAGAATCCGTTCTTCTTCATCAAGCTCATCGTGAGGCGTGATGAAGAATGCTTGTGCCTCGCGCGTGAAGGGAATTCCCCATAGGGTGTAGGCGTGGGGTGAGGTAAGACAGTCGAGCGTGAGAAGGTGGTGATGCTGGTACTGGTAGAAGGCCTTCCGGTAGGGGCCTCTCTCTTCTCTGGGGAGAGGAGAGAAATATTCGCACGCCTCTGGAGGACAGTAGATGTCCCATTCTTCCTCATTCTTTCTGAGGATCCTGCATGGAGGGGGGAGTTTCATCATGCTCTCGGATGGACCTCGTGTATAAAAGGATTAGGCCTATGTCTTCCAGAGGGAGAGGTAGGCTTGTGCGACGGCGTGCCACGTGTATTCGCGCGTGAGGACGTGCTGGCAGGCGCGCATACGTTTCTCTGTGTAAAGGGTGAATGATTCAAGGGAGGATTGAAGCGTTGTATGCGCATTCTGTTTGAGCAGGAGGAGGCAGGGTGCGAGGGGGAGTGTTGAGAGATAGGCTTCTCGTTCGTTATTCTGAACGGAGAGGATGGGGAGTGCGCCTGCAGCAAGGCTTTCGAGAATGGACTGGTAGCCTGCGGGAAAAGTGAGGAGTGAATGATTAACATACTCGTGGGGTGTGTCTGTGAAGCCAATATCTGTGAAGGGGATTGTATTCTCTTTAAGGATGGTATGAACGCTTTCTTTGAGAGGCCCATCCCCGATGAGGATGACTTTCTTGAGTGAGGAATAGTGGGCGAAGACGATGGGGATGGTTCGTGCGAGTGCGGGATAATCTGTATCAGCGTCAAACCTGCCGATGAAAGTAAGATATTCTTTGGGACGGGCTGGATGAAAGAGGGGGCTTGGCGCATTATAGATGACCTCATCACAATGGACGTGGTAGAGTTGTTGGATGAAGCTCCCGACGCATAGGGTTTTCCGGGCTGTTCTGACGATGAGTTTCCGCACATTCATATCCCTGAAAGTAGGAGGTCTGCCCTCCCATCCGTGGAGCGTGACGAAGAAGGAGCGTCTCACGAGGAGGAGGGAGAGGATACTCCAGAGCCAGGGGGAGGGATCATGAAGATGAATGATATCCGCATGCTGGAGGAGGCTACGGAGGGAGTGTGAGAGAAAGATGGGAGGATAAGCGTATGATGGGAGATGGGGGAGGCGGATAATGTTTGCACGACCAATCCGTTCTCGCTTAGGGAGTGAAGGAATATGAGGGCGTGTAATGATAGTGATATGATAATCATCTGGGAGATGGTTGATAAGCTGTTCAACATGCCGTACCACACCCCCATGCTTGGGTGCATAGTAGGGTGTAACCATGACAATCTTTCTCATGCGGATCTCCTCTTGGCGAAGGGGCGTGTCAGCCATCCCTGGGTAATGCCAAGAAGGTAAGCGTAGAAGATAGCGTTTACCGTGAGAAAATGAAGGGGGAAGAGTATATAGTGTTTTGACCAGAAGGTTATGCGGAGAGCATATATGAGGAGGAGGATTTCTGTGATAAGGAAGGCGGAGAGGAAGGGGAGGGGATTCCGTGTGATGAAAGAGAATAGCGCAGTGCCGAGGAGGAGGGCGAGGAATAAATAATACTTAGTGTAGCGTCCACGGGCGATGCCGAGATGAACATCGCTGAGTGCTTCGACGCGGGAGAAGTGGAAGTCTTCAAGAATGCTCTTCCGCGCATACCAGGAGACTTTCGCCTTGGGTGCGATAACCTTCTTGAATCCTTCTTCTGCTGCGCGCATGCTAAACCATGTGTCTTCTCCACGAGGGGGTTGTGTCCGATATCCGCCGAGACGCTCCCATACCTTCTTGCGGAAGAGGAGTGACCGATTGCTCGGATGGAATGTTTCCGGCTTAAGGCGTTCTGGATCGGGGATAGCCGCATACTGATGGACGTCTGCAATCGCCTGCTGGTAGGGGGTCTTCCCCCGTACTTCATACACGCCTGCGACAATGTCAACAGTATCCGTGAGTTTTTCTGCGAGTCGTTCTATCCAGTCGTGAGGAATGGTAACGCTCGCATCCCCGCCAATAATAAGATCGTACGATGCCTTGCTGATCCCAATATTCCGTGCGCTTGGAATCGTATTTTCTTCGGTATTCTGAAAGACGCGGATTGTGAAGGGCGGATTCGTCTTCTTGAATCGTTCAATCTCGTCAAGTGTCCGATCGGTACTCTTCCCGTCAACGATAATAACCTCGCGCGGGAGGAGAGTCTGACGTGCATACGCGTCAAGCACAGAGTAGATTGAGTCCTCCTCATTCCTCACGACAAGGACAAGGGAAGCGTCAATATACTTCCTCTTATGGTTATCCGAAGACGTGGAGCGAGGCATGAAGGCATCCACCCCAACCGACTTTTTAAATATTATGAGTGTAGTGAGTGACGTTTGGACAGGGCCCTCCGTAATAATCGGGTAAGAAGAGGGGTATACGAGAAGAGAATAGCGAAAGAACGATAGCGGAGTTGCGCACGGAGCGTGCGGATACGCTTCTTATCCTTTGAGATAATAGCAATAATACTTGAGGGATCGCGAAGAGAAAGGACGTAGCCATAGTGTTTAAACTCGGAGAGCCGCCAAGATGAACGATGAGTCTCGTAGGGATTACCGAAAGAGTCTTTTTGATCACCAATATCCCGGGGAACACTAACAAGAATTGTCTTATGCTTTTCAGTTAAGAGCCTGAGGAGACGTTCACCTTCTTCCTTCGACAAATGTTCGAGTACATCAATAAGAAGAACGAGATCATACGTCTCTTTGAGGGAGGGAATAATCCGCTGGGCTTCACCAACATAGAGAGTGTTATATACAAACTTGTGAATGGGAGTGAGGTATTCTTCAAAAGCCTCAATCGCGTCAAGAGTAACCTCCCATTGAGAGTACGTCTTTTTCTTACCCGTCCCCCAGTACTCCAAGTACTCTCTGAGGAGAACACCATACTTTCCAAAACCAGGGCCGATCTCAAGGACTTTTCGCGGCCTGAGAAAGATAACCGCATTGAGGATCTTACCAATCTGATCATACTGACTTGTGGGCATAGGAATCACCTTGCAGGAGATGTATTGGGCTATATGTCAAGTGCCTCTTTATACTGCTTGCACCAGTACTCATACGTGTGTCTCATTTCAACCCAGCGTCTCGCGTTCCGGGCCATGCGTTTCGCGAAGGAGGGATCCTTCAGGTATCGTTCAATGCCTTCTGCAAGACTCTGAGCGTTAGGCTGGACGAGGATACCAGTATAGTCATGATGAATAATGTCGGGGAGACCGCCAATATTCGTTGCGACAACAGGCTTTTCTGTTGCCATCGCTTCAAGCCCTGAGAGGCTTGTTCCCTCCGTGCTCGTGCTGGGAATGATAACAATATCTGCTGCTTTGAAGAGGGAGGGCATGCTCTTAAAGTGATGCTGATGACCGATGAAGAGAACATGGTTGGCAAGCCTGTGCTTCTTCACATAGGCTTGAGCGAGTGGTTTTTCAGGTCCCTCCCCGGTCATGACGAAGAGGATGTCCGGATACTTTTTTGAAAGAATTCTCGCTGCTTTCACCGTGTTCAAGCCTCCTCGAGCATAGCCGAAATTCCGTGGGAAGAGAATAATCCTCCGATCCTTGTATTCTTCGCGGATTGGATGCGGCTTAACAGTAGGATTGAAAATATCCGTTCGAACATAGTTA
>WAPJ01000043.1 GCA_015520785.1 Candidatus Woesearchaeota archaeon | reverse complement strand
ATCCCAGAGGCTCGTATGCATGAGTGCTTCCGCCTCGGCGAGGCTGAGGCCATGCTCATATACTTTCCGCGCCTTCTGCATCGCGGCATGCTGCATGACCTGGAGGATGGATGAGCGCATCTCACGCTTGAGAATGCTAAAAGCATGCCGATAGGCTTTCAGGATGCGATCCTCATCCTCACTCAGCAGCGCGTCTTCAATCCGCTTCAAGAGTGGGAGGATCCTGCCGACGGGAAGCTGATCATGCAGGATCGTCTTGTATAAAGCATACGTGAGGATGGCCGTGTTAATACTCACGGGATCCTGGAAGATGGTCGTATTATGCAGCGTATGATCACTCAGTTCCTTGAGGAGGCTGACGTCATGCGCTTCTACCGCCCGCCGAGCCTCGGCAATCACGCTCAACGCATCCGTCTTGATCGTCTCATTCAACATGCGAGGCTCGTCTAAACACGCTATCGCTTAAAAAGACGGTGTCATACTCAGCGAGGAGAGAAAAAGATGTGAGTGTCCTTCAGCAGGGGGGATTAGTTCTCACAAATATTTGTTTCTCGCAGACAACCCTTCCCTCACCACCATTATTTTACCTTCTGCGTCATACGCATACCGCGTTCTCTTCACCTCCACCACATCACGAAGCATAATCCATATCAAAAAATGAGGGGGGTAAAAGGAGGTAATGCGCGGAGGGGAAAGATGAAGAAAGAAAAGGAGACTAAGCAAGATGGGGAAAGAAGAGGATAGAGAGAAAAGGGAAGAGAGAAAAGAAAAAGAGATGAAGCAGAGAGCAGATCATCCGAAGGCGCGGCTCACGCGGACGACCTGCACGCTCTCAACATCCCCCAGCCCTGCAATATCCTTCTCCAAGGGCTCCAGGTCACCCTTCTCCTCGGGCATGACGAAGACAATCTCAAGGCTCTGCAGGCCGAAGGCGAATGGCTTAACCGCATGCTCCGTGACACGCCCACCGAACGCTGTGATCTTCTCGCTTACCGCGTCGCGGAGCGTGTCCATGCTCACATCAGGACTGGTTGGCATTACCTGGAGGGTTACGTACACGTCAGCCATGATCAGACCACCACCATACGTGTTATTACTCGTTCTCCTCTTCAAGAGGAGAAAGAGGGGGAGCAACACACCCTCCTTTTAAAATACGCGGCTCTTCCCAAGCCTGGTAGGATGGGGGACGCGTATACGCTTCTCAGAGAAGGAGGGGTCACGTTCAAAGCACCTCTTGCGGGGACGCCGAGCATGCGCATGCCCGTCTTCTATAATCCTCGGATGGCATGGAATCGGACGCTCAGCGTCCTCACGGTGAGACTCCTCCTTGAGGAATGGTTCGAGCGGAGAGTACGTCATCTGAGGCTTGGCTTCCCCTTGGCTGCGAGTGGGATTCGCGTCCTCCGCATCCTCGAGGAAAACCAGGAGTTATGGGAGGAACTGCTTGAGAAGGGTGTGCATGTTGAGATCCTCGTGAATGATCTAAACGAACAGGCAATCCGGCTTGCGAGGGAGAATCTCAGCACGCCCCGGATTATGACCCTCCAGGCGAAAGGGCTTAAGCTTGTCTTCACGCGTGAGGATGCACGCTTCTTCCTCCACGCGCATGGTGATTATGACTATGTGACTATTGACCCGTACGGCACGCCCAACCCCTTTCTTGACGGGGCAGTGCAACGATTGAAACATCAAGGAGTATTAGAAGTCACGCTCACGGATACAGCAGCACTGACTGGGAGCGCGCCAGCCGCAGGACTGCGAAAGTATTACCTCCGCACGCCATTCCAGTCGCGTGCCAAGCACCTGCTCGGCCTGCATGGCTTGAACGCGCATCTCGAACGCATCACGGCAATGCACGAGCGTTCCATGAGTATTCTTCTCAGCATGCACGTGGAGCACGCGTATAAGAGTATCATCCGCGTCCAGCAGAATCCTGGCAAAGCAGCACGCATGCTTGAAGCGCACGCGTACGCGCTCATCTGTCCCGCCTGCCATACGCTCAGCGACTGGGTTAAACCAGGAGACTCGTCCAGTAGTGCATGCCCCGTCTGTACTGCGCGACGCGGAGTATTCGGACCCTTCACACCACGCCTCGCGGAACCAGCCTGGCTTGAACGATTCATCCGCATGAAAGACAAGCTTCCACGACAGATGGGACGTGAATTGGAACGCCTCCACGCGTACAGTCAGATCAGTCCCGCATGTCATGTGGAAACCCACCAGGCAAGCCATACGCTTGGGGAGCATACGATTAGCCTCCATCAGCTTAGAGAATGCCTCCGCGAGAAGGGTGTGAGGGCTGTGCAGGCGCCATTCCATCCTACCACGCTCGCCTTCCCCTGCACAGGGGATGTATGGGAGAAGCTGCGGGAGTGTCTCGGAGTGTGATACCGCATGCTCGGAGAGATCAGGGATGCGCTCACGCGTGGCAGGCTCCTCCTGATTACTGCGCGCTGCACGATCCACTATGAAGGACGGATTTCAAGCATCCTCCCCGAGGGGGAGCGGATTATCCTTATTAAGCAGGATCGGAGTGTGAATATCATCCAACCCCAGGGCGTGCTGCCCGTGAATTATATGAAGGAAGGCTCCCGCGTCAGTCTCGAAGAGGATGAAACAAGCCACGAGCCCGTCCTGCTGATAGAGCATGAACGGCTTCGCGAGCAGATGCGTGTCATCCTCCACCGGATTCTTGACGTGAAGAGTTACACGCTGCATGATCCCGCTCGGATTGAACTCCTCGGCACGGAGAAGGACATGCACGAATATATCTATCAGCATCCAGAACTCATCAGCCCGGATTTTAAGCCTTTCAGCCGTGAGGAACAGACCAAGTATGGGTATATTGACATCCTCGGGCATGACGGGCAGGGGAATCTCATCGTGGTGGAATGCAAGCGCGGCCAGGCGGATTATACCGCGGTCGTCCAATTGGAACGCTACGTGAAGCGTCTCGCCGAGGAGCGTGGCGTGAGCGAGGAGAAGATTAGGGGCGTGCTCGCCGCGCCGAGCATGAGCGAGGATGCGAAAGCATACCTGCGCGAGAAGGGCTTCATCTTTAAGCGTGTACAACCACCCGAACGCCGTGTCCGCGTGAAACGCCAGAAGGGGTTGGACGCATGGCTTGGCAGAGCATAGACTGGTATGTGCAGACGCATCCCCTCACGTACGAGCTGGCCAGCAGTTATCAGAGCGTGTGGGAGGCATTCCACACGCCGAGTCGTGACGCGTGCATCACTGCTTCCGAACGGTTAGACCCGCGGAGCGAAGCATGGGTGCTGTCTCTTATACACATT
>WAPJ01000042.1 GCA_015520785.1 Candidatus Woesearchaeota archaeon | reverse complement strand
GGTGAGGCCGTATGCGGGAGGCAAGCAGTATGCACCTCACCCGGCGGAGAGGAAGCATGCTTCCCATCCTCTTCTCCCTCACTATCCTCATCCTCCTCGCGTCACGCGTGCATGCGAGTGTGAACGTGACGCTCATCCCTAATGTGAGCGTCTTCCATTATGATGCGTCGAATGGGAGTGTGGGGAGTCTCGCGTACGCGGATCTCCCCCCAGCGAACGTGAACCTCCTCTTGAAGGTATGCGCGGATAATCTCAGCGAGCATGATGAGATTGACCTTGGCTATGCGACTGAGGGAAGTCGCTTGTTCACGAGCATCCTCACCCTCCCCGTCTGGACGGTGAACGTGACGGGATCATGCAGTCTTCTCGATCCTGACTTTTCCGTCATGCGCGCCGTCTATCCAGGCCATGTCTGGCTCCGCTACACGCCCAGCATGAATACGAGTCAGCAAGCGTTCATCCCCCTCACGCTCTTCCTGAATGGGAGTTTTAGCATTCAAGTGCATGTCGACCCGTACATTCACACGTACTATTTTAGTGTGAAGAACGTGTATGATGAGAATAGGAGTCTGATTAACGCGTCACACGCACGCCTCGCGATGAGCATGACGCGTGATAATCTCACGCTCCGCGAGGGGATTCGTACTGCTGGGGAACCACTCGCGTATAATGGTTCCTTCCAGGGTGGGGAGAAGATTATTGTGAACGGCCTGACAAGCCTTGAGATTAAGCTCTTCAACGCGTGTGGTGAGATCAATGAGAGTGGCTTCTACCTCTTGAATAACACGATCTGGGATGCGAATGAGACGTGTATTCTCATTGAGAACCAGTCTAACCTGATCCTCCACTTCGCGGGCAACCTGATTGACGGGGATAATAATCAGAGTATGAATGATACGTGCAGCGTGATCATCCGGGATAGTGAGAATGTCACGCTCGAGGATGCCTACGTGCAGCAGTATGCGACGGGCATTTGTGTGTATAATAGTCGGAATGTGAACGTCATCAAGGACAAGGTCATTGCGAATGAGCATGGCTTGTACGCGGAGAATAGCACGATCGTCCTCTATAATGTGAGTTTCACGAATAATGCTTCTGATATTATTGCGAATAAGTCATTCATCGCAACCATTCTTACGAATGTGACAGGGGCAATGTTGAACAGTACGTTTGAGGATGTGATCGTGAAGAGCGTGTATGAACGCCCACCACCACCCAACCTAACGGATATTCGTGATATCGACCAGTATGTTGAAGCCTACAATATAAGCCAGACGGGTTGGATGAGGATTGTCTTCCACTATTTCGAACCCCTGCCGAATCACGTGGTAGCGGATAATCTGAGCATCTTCAAGTATGAGGGTGAGAAGATCCTTGTAAACGTGACGAGTAATAATACGACGATTACGCGCACGGAGTGGAATGGCACGTGGACCAAGCTCTACACGCTCATAGACACGACAAACCATTTGATTATCGGGCCGAACGTGAGTAGTTTCAGCATCTTCGCACCCTTCGGGTTTAACACGACACCACTCCCAGAGCCAACACCCACGCCAACCCCGACGCCGACACCAACGTCTGGCGCGCCGAGCGGGGGTGGTGGGAGTCCCGCCCTGACCGTGGTGCATGAGACCGCCGTCCTCCCCGAAGTAATACGATTGAATCTCACCCTCCCGGAGAATGTGACACTCATGCAGGGCGAGGCGGGAGATATTCCATTCAACCTGACGAACATTGGGAGGATTACCGTGCGGAATATTACGATCAAGCCCGCTCCGCGGAGGGGTTGGGCGTATGGGAATGCGACGATAGCACGCTTACGAAGGAATGAAACCGTGAATGGCACGTTCCCCCTCCAGCCCTGGGAGCGTGAAACGCCAGGCGTGTATGACGTGCCCGTGTATGCGATCGTCACGTTCGAGAATGGGAGTATGATGATCGCTGACAGGAAGATCCTCCGCGTCAGAGTACTCCCGCGCAGCCGGTTGCATCGCATCACCCTCCTCGAATATCCCCCGACCATTCGCATCCCACCAGGAGCATGGTTGAACGTGAGCTTCCTCATCAAGAATACTGGTGACGTGCCATTGGAGAATGTGACGCTCCGCGTGCAGGGCGCGGATGCGTGTATTAAACGCGTGGAAGGCTTCATCCCACGACTGCCTGTTGGCGAGGTTGTCCGCGCATCCTACCGGCTCAAGGCGGGTTTTGAAAAGACACAGTGTGACGGCCTGTTCAAATGGTATGACGCGACTGGGAGGCTTGTCGGCTTCGCACCAGTCACGATCATCATCCAGCCTGTCAGCAGTTTTGAACGCTATGTGAAGCTGAGCATCCTGCTGATCATCTTCATCCTCTGGACGCTGCTCACGCTGCTCATCATCCATCGGCGGCTCTCACGGTGAAAAAGCATGGCGTATGAAGACTTCCTCTTCGAACAGGAGGAAGAGGAAAAAACCAGGGGGAAGTGGCAGTTCAGCCTCCACCTCCCCTGGGGGAAGCGGAAGAAAGAAGAGGAGAGAAAAGGAAGCAGTGTTGATGAAGACGTGGGATTCTCCTCATTCTATGCGGGTGGCATGGCAAGCCTGATTGAAGAGGAGGAAGCTGAAAAAGCAGTTTCGAAAAGCCTTCGTGAACGCCTCCGTGAGAATCCATTCACCTGGTATGATTATATCATCTTCCTCATTGAGATCCTCCTCTTCATCCTCCTCGTCCTCGCCCTCCTCGGCAGGATACCCTTCTTCTAAGCGAGAAGCAGCACAACATCCATGCCTCTCAAACACCTCCCCATTCCTCTTCATATGAGTGTCTCATCAACGAAAAGCAGCAGCTGAGAGAAGCACGCATACAAGCTTCTCCTCATACTATTCCCTCTTCAAGCAGGAGTTTAAATAACACATCAGACACAAGAAAAAGAGGATGAGAAGGAGAAGAATCAGAAAAAAGATCCTGTAAGAAAAGTAGAACGAAGAGCCTCTCATGCCGAGTAAGGCTTAAGAAGCTGAGCGGGATGATGAAGCGTATGGTCTCGGCGCGCGTGGAACGCATTATCCAAGCGATCAGGAATCTTGAAGTGCAGGGCGCGGAACGCGTCGCGTATGCCGGAGCGCTCGCAGCATACTACGCCGCACGCGACTGTCCCGAGAACGGCTTTGAAGAGTGTTTTAGAAAAGCACTCGTGAGGCTCCGATCAGCACGGCCGACAGAACCACACCTCCACGCATACCTCGCCCAGCTCACACACAACCTCCCAGGGGAGAAGCAGGCTGCGCTGCGCATCCTCACAGAGCGCATGCGGATGATTCGCGAGCATTATCACACGTATCAGGCGCGGCTTGCACGCACAGCCCTCCAATACCTTCCCCGCGGGGGGCGGATTGCGACGCACTGTCATAGTACGAGCGTGATCAGCGTTCTCAAAGCCCTCCGGCCGGAACGCGTGTATGCCTCGGAGACACGGCCACGCTGGCAGGGGAGACTGACCGCGCGCGACCTAGCAGAAGCAGGGATTCCGGTTACGCTCCGCGTGGATAGTGCGATGCACTTGAACGTGCGGGATGCGGATATGATTCTCGTCGGGTCTGACGCCATCCTGCCTATGGGTGTGGGGAATAAGATTGGCACGCGGACGCTCAGCATCCTCGCTCATCTTGAAGGGAAACCTGTTATCGTCGTGACTGACCAGTATAAGTTCACGCGGGAGATTCTGATTGAGGAGCGTGATCCGCGTGAAGTCTGGGATGAGCCGCCGGGAGGCGTGCGGGTTGAAAACCCGGCGTTTGATGTGACCGAGCACGCGCTTATTACGGGCTTCCTCATGCCCGAGGGCTTTTTCACGCCGCGCGAAGCGCTTGAGCGTTTCATGCCCCGCGCATGAGGTGTTTTTCCTCTTAGCTCAGTCCTCCCCTCCGCTGCCTCTCCCTTCACCCCTTCTTTCTGCATAGCTTCCGCTTCTCCTTTTCCTCTCTCCATGAGAAAAATGGAGGGATGTGTGGAAAGGCGTTCTCTAAGAAGGGTGTGTGAAGAAGAGGGAGGATAAGAGAAGAGACAGGGAGAGGAAAAAGGAGGGGGAGACGAAAGGGGAGTGGGGAGAATGAAATGAGGGCTTCATGCACTCTTACTAATGATACTCTTGAGCTTTTCCAGTTTCTTCTCAAACTTTTCTTTCAGCTTGAGCACGTGCTCATAGCGTTTCTCGAGATCGTCCAGGGTGACATTCTTTTTCATTGTCTTGAGGAGGGCGGCTTCCTGCTTGAGGAGGAGGAGTTCGCCGCGGAGTTTTTCCGCTTCGCTCGTGAGCGCGTCCATGAGCACGTCAATCTCCACCTTCCGCTTCACGTATTCTTCAAGCCGTTCGCGCGCTCGCTTGGCTTCGGACTGGTGCGTGCTGATCCGTTTGAGTCGTTCTTCAATCCGTGCGAGCAGGTCATTCTTCGCCTTCTCCCAGTCCTTCTGCATGCGCGCATACTCGGCCATAAGGGGTCGGAGCTGGTTGCGGTAGGCTTGGAGTTGGCTTTCCAAGCGTTGAATCGTCTTCCTGAGGAGGCCAATCCGCTTCTGTTCTTCTTGAATGACGCGTTCATCCTCACGCCGGCGTTTCTCCAGCCGTTCCAGTTCTTTCCGCAAGTCGTGAATCGTGCCTTTCATCTTCCGTTCGAATGATTGGATCTCCTGGAGGTCTTCCAGGGCCTTGTCGAGGCGTGCATACGCGCCATGCACTTCCTTGAGTTTTTCCGCGAGCTGCTTATCAGTCTGCTCCATGCGCTGTGTGAGCTGGTCGAGCTTCTTCCGCTGGGCTTCATACTCCTGGATGAGCTCCTTCCGCAGGTCTTTCTTGAGCGTGTCAAACCGTTCCAGTGCTTGGAGTTCCTCGCGAATATGCTTGACTTTCTCCTCAATCTCAGCATTCAGCTTGTCCAAGTGTTGTTTCACGTCGAGCAGGCCTGCCGCGTGCTGCTGGATAACGCGGAGCGTGCTCTCCACCTGGCGTTGGAAGGCTTCACGCTTATTCTGAAAGCTCTTCTCCGTCTTCCGCACGGTCTCAGCGGTCGGCTTGGTATACACAAGGTAGGGTGTGGTGAACTTGTATTCGAGCTTGACGAGGCCGCGTTCCTCAAGGAAATCCGTCCATTCTTCAACGAGTTCGCGTGGCACGGCAAGCTGCTTGGCTGCCTCAGCAAGACTGATGCGTTTCCGCTCGCGGAGGAGTTGGACGAGCTGGTCAACACCCGTCGTAATCAGGTTCTTCGCCATGCCCAGATGGTAAAAAGAAGCTTCTCTTTTTAAGCTCTTGGCTTGCTGAACCCCCTGCCAGGAATACGCTTGGCGAGTTCTCCGAGCACGTCCTCACCCAGAATGCTCGGTGGGAGGCCGAGCATGATCGGCACCGCCGTGAGATCCTTCCGCGCGCGAAGCTCTTCAGGCCGTGCTGCGCCAGTCACGAGTGCCACACGAACCTTCCGCTTCAACGCAATGCGCAGGCTCATCCTACACACGCTCAGGGCTTCCCACGAGCCGAGACAGCGTTGAAGCGTGAAGAGGATGATACTCCCCTGCTCGGCCATGCGCCTCGCAAGGGTGGGATGGAGCATGCCCCTCGGTGAACGCAGGCCGTCCGCACGCGGCTGGTATGGGTCGAGCACGACGAGCGGTCGCTGCGCGAGGTGTCGGGAGAGGTCATCCTGCGAGAGGTTGTACGCGTCAAGCGGCCTGATCAGGACTGAAGGCAGGGAGAGGGGGATGGGTGTGAGGAGAAGGTCAAGATCCGCCAGGCGGAGATATTCTGTAGCATTACCCCACTCTTCAGGGTCTGTTGGCATGACAAAGTCAATCCGCCCACGCATACAGGCTGGTGAAGGATGCTCGCGTTCTTAAGCGCATCCCCTGAGAAAGCGTACCTCTTCTCCACCCTCCTACTGAATGAACATCCATCACATGCTCCTTTTCCCATCTTCAAGAGCGGGCTTCACAGGATCCTCCAACACGCGTCTTGAAAGAGGAAAAGAAAGAGGAAGAGGTGAAGCGGTGAAGGAAGAGTGAGTCGAAAAAAGATGATGAAGAGTAAAGAGCAGGGGGAAGCGATGAGAAAGAAGGATAAGGATGGAGAGAAGAATACGGGCTAGAAGAAGGGGTAAGGGTTTTATGCTTTCTTCCTGCTCGTCTTCTTCCGCTTCGCGGTCTTGCGCGCGGTCTTCCTCGCGGATTTCTTCGCGCTCGTCCGCTTCGCGCTGCTACGCTTACTGCTCGCGAGTTCTTCTTCAAGCTTTTCGAGTTCCGCTTCTTCCTGCTTGAGGAGGCGTTCAATCAGGTCTTCCTCGCCGAGCACGCGGTTGACGAGGCGGAGGATGTTCTCGTCAATCCTGAAGAGCCTGCGTTCAATGGCGAAGAGGACTTTCATGCTCATCGCGATTGCGAGGAGCATGGCTGCAATGACTGCGAGGAGGAGCGTGTCCATGCTGAGGAAGAGTTGTCCTGCCATGATCCAGATCACCTCATACGCATACTTTGAAGAATAAAACCTGAAAGGTATTAAAAGCCTGGTGTCTTCACTCCTCCGAGAAGATGAAAGAGGTGGTGGTGTGTGGATGCGTGCAGGACGTTCAAAGAGAGTCTCCAACACGTGCGTGAACGGTTTGATCAGCGCTTAGAAGAAAAGGATCGGCTTGCCACGCCACTCCGCCAGCTTGTCCGCAAGACGAAGGAGAGTATCTATCACGCGCAGGCTGGGCGTGAGGCTCACGCGGCAGCATACTTGCAGGAAGCGCGCGAAGCGTATGAACGGCTCGTGGAAAAAGCACGCATCTTCCTCCCGACCATTCCAGGACCACTCCACACGCCTGCCATGGAGCTTGTTGAAGCCCACGCAACACTCGTCTATGCGCGTGAGGAACGCCTCATCACGCGTGAGGAGAGCCTTGTGGATGATGATGAAGCCTACCTCCTCGGCCTCCTCGATGCGACGGGAGAGATCATGCGCATGGCCATTAGGCATGCAGAGGAGAAACCAGCATTCCTCCTCCGCGCGCGGGACTGGTTGGAATGCTTGTATGATGAGCTCACGCTCTTCAGCCTCCCGAATGGGGAATTACGGCGGAAGTATGACGCGCTCAAATACACGGTACGGAAGCTTGAGGACATGGCCTTCCAACTCCTCGTGCAGGGTCGCATAGCAGCGGATGAGAAAGCATCTGACTGAGATGGTACAAGCAGTCCGATGCCATTCTTTCCTCTTCCTTCCACCCTGTCACGCATCCTTCATCCCCCACACGTTTCCAGCAAGAATGATTACCGAGTTGAATATCCTTCATGAAGAGGGATGATGAAAACACGCTGGCTAGGGAAGAAGATACAAGAGAGAAGAGAAAGGATGCGATGGGTTAAGCGAAGAGGGAAAAAGAGGAAGAAGGAAAGAAGAAGGAAGGAGATGTCGTGTAGAGAGGTGGATGCGTTGAAGGGAAGAGAGAAGAGGAGCGCGGAGGATACGATTCCAAGCGTTGATTATGCGGATCGTTTCTCCTTCTTCCTCCTGGGGAGGGTAAGTGCGGCTTTCAACTCGCGAATCTGCGCTCTCATCTGCCGGACATGCTGCTGCATCTCCTCGGGCTGCATGAGCATGCCACAATCAGGACAGCGGAACTTATAGTCGGAAGCATGGTCAAAGTCAAGCCGCATACACCCGTTCGGACAGACATAGTAGATGGTTTCACGCTCGCGCGCATAGCGTTCCTCTAAGCGCTGTAAGCGTTCCCGATTCTCCCTATAATAATCATGCACGACCTCGCTCGGCTTGAAGAACCAGAAGTACGTATACCAGCCGATCGTCTCATCCTTCTTCCGTCGGAAGCCCACATAGCCACGCCCATGCAGCGCGTATAATGCGCGGCGCACATAATGCGAGTCATTCCCAAACTTCCTAATGAGTTCTACTTCAGAAACCTCCTTCCGACGCTGAAGCACACGCGCAATCTTCAGAACGTTCTCGTCAAAAACGTTTTCAAGCATGATGCGGACGATCTGCCGCTCCTCCGAAGCCAGCCCCATCAGAGAACCGTATACGACGAGGATTATATAAACT
>WAPJ01000041.1 GCA_015520785.1 Candidatus Woesearchaeota archaeon | reverse complement strand
CCACCTCACAGTTGTTTTAACCACTGCATAGGAGTTGCAATATATAAAGGTTATGCTAATAGAGGTAACAGAATACTATAATAGTATAAGGAAACCGATTCTTCATAGTGGAGATGCTTTACCACGCTTCCACTATACAAGCCCCCTCTTTACAATTCTCCCTCTCCACGCGTGAGGCGTGTCACGGTTGCAAGAACAGCCGCTGCATGATCCT
Source organism: Candidatus Woesearchaeota archaeon (assembly GCA_015520785.1). Lineage (GTDB taxonomy): Archaea > Nanobdellota > Nanobdellia > Woesearchaeales > WAPJ01 > WAPJ01. The sequence goes on along the minus strand of WAPJ01000041.1, from coordinate 3,580 downwards.
TCACGCGCACGGGCTGCCAGACATGCCTGATGATCCCCTCCGGGCTGACAAGCCAGGTCGTCCGAATAACACCTTCAACCTCACGACCATAGAGTTTCTTCACGCCCCACGCGCCAAGGCGTTTCAACAAGCGCTTCTCCGGATCAGGAATGAGAGGGAATGGCACGTGCTTCTCATCCGCGAAGCGGTGAAGCGTCTCAAGCGTGTCCGGGCTCACGCCGAGAACCTGCACGCCCAACTCCCTAAAAGAAGAGTATAATGAAACGAAATCCTCCGTTTCACGCGTGCAGCCGGGCGTGAACGCCTTGGGGAACGCGTAGATGACCGTCCACGCCTCCAATGGGAGCCTGAGCGATCCCTGTGTCGTTTCAACCGTCATGCGGGGGAAATGTTCCACCATAAAACTCACCCGTATTCTGCTCAGTCTTCTCCGAGGAGGAGGCTGATCAGCGCGTCCTTCCGGAAGGGGATGAGATCCTCATATGCTTGTCCCGTGCCGAGGAGGAAGATCGGCTTCCCCGTAAGGGCTGAAACGCTCAGCAGCGTGCCACCCAGCTGGTCTGCATCCGTCTTCGTCAGGATAAAACCATCAATCCCGATCCGCTCGTCAAACACGCGTGCCTGTTCGACCGCGTCCGAGCCAGCAGTGCTTTCCACGACGAGAAGCGTCACGTCTGGCCGTACTACGCGCTTCACCTTCTCAATCTCCCTCAGCAAGTTCTCATTCGTCTGTAATCGTCCCGCCGTGTCAACGAGCACGACATCCGCATGTCCCGCCTCGGCATGCTTCCGCGCGTCAAAAGCCACGGCGGCAGGATCAGCACCATAATCATGCATGATCACACGCACGCCAAGCCGCTCGGCATGCTCACGCAACTGTTCGAGTGCTGCAGCGCGGAACGTGTCAGCCGCGGCAATCACCGGCCGTAAGCCATGCTGCTTGAACTGATACGCGAGCTTGGCAATCGTCGTGGTCTTCCCAGCGCCATTCGGCCCGAGGAAGAGAATAATAAAGGGTCGTCCCGCTTCCTTCGCCTTCCGGGCGAGTGTGAGAAGATCTGCTTCCGGCTCGTGAAGACTCTCCTCCACCACCTCGCGGAGGGCGTGTTCAATCTCGCTCCGCGCATGCCGCCTGTTCAACCGTTTCCCCACGAGTCGTTCCGAGAGGGCTTCGCGGAGGCGTTCCACGATCTCAAACGCCACGTTCGCTTCTAATAATGCGTATGCCATGGGCTCGTAGAGGCGTTCGAACGCGTCCTCGCTCAGCGTGCGTGTCGTGACCGCCTGCATGAGCCGGCCGAAGAGCGTGGCTTTCTCCTCTTCAGGAGGTGTCTCACTTTCTCCTGAGATGAGAGTCTCTTCCCCCATCTCACTCTCTTCTAAGGGAAGAGAGGATTCCTCTTCTCCAGAGATGGAGGAAGCATCCGTTGACTCTTCACGAGGAGGAGTGAGGGGAGAGGATAGCGTAAGCGCATGTTCCTCTCCAGCTGGAGGAGTCTCATGGATAGGGGGTATTGAGGATGCGTGCTGAGCGGATGGCCGTGTCTGCCGAGGCGAGGACGCCCTGCGGGTTTCTTCATGCTGCGGAGGCTGAGCGACGGGTGATGACGTGTGCGGGGTGATGGATGATTCTCGCGGATCAGCCATTCCTCCTTTTCTCTCAGAGAGTATTTCTCCCGTCTGATCGGGAGGGGTGTGGGATGATGCGCGTTCACGCGCATGATCCTCTCCTTCTTCTTTTCCTTCCTCTTTCTTTTCTTCACGCTCTGCTTTCCCCGTATGCGTCTCAAGGGGCTTTTCACGAGGAGTATCCCGCGTTCCCCCCATCTCGCTTTGCGTGGTTGGAGGTGATGCTTCTCCCAGCATCTCTTCCTCCTTAGGGGATTCTTCCGATTCTTCCTCCTGGGAGGGAGGAACTGGAGGCTGATCGTGCATATCCTCCCGGGGGAGGGTTTCTTCTGCCTGCACTTCCTCGCCGAGTGTTTCGTCCTTACCGGTAAGCCGTTTGAATGCTTTACGGATGAAGCCGAACATCATGCACCACCCGTCCTGAGAAAGTCTTCCAATGCCTGGAGGGCTTCGCGTAAAGCGATGATGCGCTTGGCATAGAAGGCTTCCGCTTCTTCTAGGCTGAGCTCGAGCATGATATTCGCGCCGATATGCACGAGCACCCTATCACGCTCGGGGAAGCCTGCTGGGATGAAGACATCCTCCGCGAGGCCGGCCATGCCCTGCTTTTCCTCCTTGCCGAGGCTTTTGAGGGCGAGGATGAGCGTCTCATACCGGATGATCAGCTGCTGGATTCTATCCATCTCGGTGAGAATGCTCACGAGCTCCTGCTGGTTCATGCTTCCATCACCATGAAGAGTTCTTCCGTCCCCACGCCATCAGGGAGGATGATCCCCCTGCCCGCGAGAGCGACGCGTGCAATCGCATGCTCACCCCGCAGGGTGAGTCTTGCAACACGATAGCCCGTCTCACGCTCGAGCAGTCTTCCGATCGCGTTGGGGATGAGCGGGCTGATGAAGAGCCTCTCGGCATGCGTGAAGGCATGCGCGCCGGGCGTGTCAATGAGGGGCGTGGTCATCTCAACGAGCGTGAAGCCCAGCTCGTGTAAGCGTTGCTTTGCCTGCTCGGAGAGCATCGTGTGGATGAGCGCGTGCGTACGAATAATGGCAATACTATTCCCGAGCGCGGTTTCCACACTCTCAAAAGGGATGAGCGTAAAGGCTTCCTCTAGTCGTTCACGCTCATGCATAAGGATGCTCGCGTGCACGCCAATCCGCCTGCCCCCGAGGGGGAGGAGGAAGGCTCCCGGGTAGGGCGTGCCGAGAATGCTCGTCTGGATGATCCGCGTGACGCCGAGCACGCGCTTAACGACACGTTCCTCCTCTTCTGAGAGGGGGATGCCACTAATAAGCACGTCCTGCTGGGTGAAGAAGAAGAGGCCCGGGTAGGGCGTGCCACGGGGCATGAGGATGCCTGTCGGGAAGCGTGCCATACCCGCGTGAGAGGAAACGGACGAGTATTTAAAGAGGATGGGAGGGTGAGCGTATAAAAAGGAGGACCATCCACCCTGAGTGGAGGGTATGGTAACGGTTGGCGAGGTCATGAATCCCCGGCCGATCAGCGTGAAGCCGGGCGTGCCCGTGGCGGAAGTGGCACGACTCATGCGCGCGCATGACGTGGGGAGTATTCTCATTCTTGACGAAGCGTCACGCCTCCTCGGCATCCTCACCGAGCAGGGGATCGTGCATAAGATCGTCGCGCGCGAACGGCATCCAAGCGAAGTCCTCGTCGAAGAAATCATGATCCGTGATCCTGAAACAATACCACCCTGGCTGAGCCTGACCGAAGCGGCGCGGATCATGCTCGTCAAGCGTATCCGCCAGCTCCCCGTCGTGCAGGAGGACCGTGTGCTCGGCCTCGTGACGAAGACAGACATCCTCCGCGCACAGCCAGCATTGGCAGAATTATTCGTGCCGGACAGCTATCAGCATGGCGTCTGCCAAGCGTGTGGTCGTGAAGGCCTCCTCGTCTATGCGCATGGCCACTGGCTCTGCCAGTCCTGCCGCGAAGC
>WAPJ01000040.1 GCA_015520785.1 Candidatus Woesearchaeota archaeon | reverse complement strand
CTCCAAGCACAGCGTGAGAAGGAACAAGTGCTTGCCAGGCTGCGGAAGCTCGGCCTCCTCAAGGAGGAGAGCACGCTTGATGATATCCTCACGCTCACCGTGGAGGACTTCATGGAACGCCGCCTCCAAACAATCGTCTACCGGAAGGGCTTGGCGAAGACGCTCAAACAAGCCCGCCAGTTCATCGTGCACGAGCATATCATGATTGGCGATCAGGTCGTGAAGAGTCCGAGCCATCTCGTCACGCTCGACGAGCAAGACATGGTTCGCTTTAAGCCGAACAGTCCGCTCAGCCGTGATGATCATCCCGAACGGATCGTCAAGCGGATCGTTGAGGCAGAGGTGGAGGAAGCGGACGAGACACCCCTCCCACCACGCGAGGAGGAAATCGCAGAGGAGAAAGCCCTGGTAGGTGAGGCTGCATGAGCGCACAGCAGGCCAAGCAAGAGAAGCGGAAGACCCGGTGGGGGATCGCGCATATTTACAGCTCGTATAATAATACGATCATCCACATTACCGATCTCACAGGAAGTGAGACGATCGCCATCGCGAGCGGCGGTCAGGTTGTCAAGTCAGACCGCCTTGAGAGCAGCCCGACAGCAGCAATGCTCGCCGCCAAGAAAGCCGCGGAACAAGCCCTTGAGAAGGGGATTACCGGCGTGCATGTCAAGGTTCGCGCGCCCGGAGGGCATAATGGGCCGAGCACGCCCGGGCCCGGCGCACAAGCCGCCATCCGCGCCCTGAGCAGGATGAACTTGCGGATCGGCCTGATCGAGGATGTCACGCCCATCCCGCATGATGGCTGCCGTCGGAAGGGTGGGAAGCGCGGGAGACGCGTCTAAAACGAGCGTGGAATGTGAGGAGTGATGGTCTCGTTCAAACTCGTCAATAAGACGGATGGGATGCTCACGCTCCGCGCGAGCAAGACACGGCCAAGCCTCCTCAACGCGTTGCGGAGGAGTATCCTCCGCGAGGTCCCCGTCCTCGCGGTTGACGAGGTCACCTTCCATAAGAATAGTAGTGCACTGTATGATGAGATGCTCGCCCATAGGCTTGGCTTGATCCCGCTCACCACGGACTATAGCACGTACGAGTACGAGCAGGTCGGTTCGAACGATGAGCGGAGCGCGAAGAGCAGGGTCATGCTCACGCTCAAAGCCAGGGGGCCTGGCATGATTACTGCGGAAGCATTGAAGAGTCAGGATCCCTACGTGAAGCCAGCCTATCCGCGCATGCCCATCGTCTGGCTTGAGGACGGCCAGGAGGTAGAAGCGGAAATGATCGCGGTCATGGGGAAGGGGAAGGAGCATGCCAAATTCCAGCCTGGCCTCGCATGGTATGAGCGTGCCTTCACCATCAAGGTGAAGAAAGACCTGCCTGGCGAGCTTGTCAGGCTCCTCCCCGAAGCAGTGCGTGAGGGTGACAGCTTCAAGCCTGAACGCGTCACGAGCGAAACCCTTGCGGACGCGGTTGAGAGTATCGCCGGGGATCACGTGAGCATCCAAAAGAAGACTGATGAATACCTCTTCCACGTGGAAAGCTATGGGAACCTGCCTGCAGAGACAATCCTCCTCCAAGCAGTAGAAGAACTCATCACGCGTGTCAGACAAGCCGAGGAGGACATCGCGAAAGCATAAAAAAGATTGAGACTCTTCATACTCACTGCGGGGGTGGCAGAGCCTGGTCAAATGCGCCGGCTTGAGGGGCCGGTCCCTTAGTGGGTGCGCGTGTTCAAATCACGCCCCCCGCACACTACTCACACTCGCCAAACGACGCATCAAACCATAAAAAAGCATGGAAGGACTGTGAGGCACAATGCCACCGACCAATCCACACGCACAAGCCCTCATCAGCAGGGTCAAGCAGGCGGCACGCCAGCAGGAGAGCCGCCTCCTCTTCCGCATCGCGGAAGCCCTCAGCAAGCCCTCACGCCAGCGTGTCACGGTTAATCTTGGCAAGATTAATCGGATTGCAAAGGACGGGGAGACTATTATCATCCCCGGCAAGCTCCTTGGCACGGGCATGCTCGAGAAGGACGTGACGATCATCGCCTGGCAGTATAGTCTGAGCGTCCCACCCCGCATGAAGAAGGGACGGCTGATCACGCTCCGCGAAGCACTTGATAAGCCCGACTTGTTCAGGAAGGCACGGATCATCGCATAACCCTTGGTGATGGAAGATGCAGAAGATACGGATTAATGCTGACGGTCTCATCCTCGGCCGCATGGCCACGTATGCCGCGAGGAAACTCTTGGAAGGCTACGAGGTAGAAGTCTATAATGCAGGCAGGGTTATTATTACGGGGAATAAGCCGTTCATCCTCGAGCGTGAACGCGCAAAGCGTGACCGTGGGAGTAACGTCCGGAAGGGACCATACTATACGCATACGCCCGAAGGCTATGTGAAGCGCGTCATCCGGGGCATGCTCCCCTGGAAGACCACGCGCGGGCGTGAAGCCTATAAGCGTCTCCGCGTGTATGATCATGAAGCCCCCGAGGACGCGGAGCGTGTTGAAACGGCTCGCGCGGAGGCGAGTGGAACGCTCAAACAGCATCGTCTCAAGGATATTATCAAGTCGCTCGGAGTGTGATCCTGCATGCTTGTCGGTAAGAGGAAACGCGCAATCGCCCGTGGCACATGGGAGAAGGGGAGTGGAAGGATCTTCCTGAATGGGAAGCCCCTCGAAACAGTCCTCCCCGAGCTCTACCAGCTCCGCGTGCGCGAGGCAATGCTCCTCCTCCCCCAGCTCGCCGAGAAGATTGACGTTCACATCAGGGTTGAGGGTGGGGGTATTGCCGGCTGGGCGGACGCGGCGCGCATCGTTGTCGCGAAGGCGCTCGTTGAAGCCGCTGGTAGGGAGAAGGAGAAAGTAGAGCATATCCTTGAATCATATGATCGCACGCTCCTCGTCGCGGATGTGCGCTTAAAGGAGAAGCGGAAGCCGAACACGCATGGCAAGGCACGTGCAAAGCGACAGAAGAGTTACAGGTGATCATGCATGCTCATCCCCATCCGCTGCTGGAGTTGTGGCAAGCCGATCGGCCACCTCTGGGAGGACTATGCGAAGCGCGTCCAGCAGGGCGAGGATCCCGGCAAGGTCCTGGATGATCTCGGCCTCACGCGCTACTGCTGCCGCATGCAGTTCCTCGCGCATGTAGACCTCATCCAGACCGTGGCCAAGTTCAAGCGCGCATAAGAGAGAATCTTTTCTCTTCCCCCTCTCCTCCTCTCACTACGCTCTCTTCTGAAGCATCCGATCCTATCCTCCCCCCCCTCACGGGGTTGAGGAAATACTCCTCTTAGAGAGAAATTCCTCGGGTGGATCATCCTCCCTCTCAGTG
>WAPJ01000039.1 GCA_015520785.1 Candidatus Woesearchaeota archaeon | reverse complement strand
GTCCTGTCTGTGGTGCTCAACGCAGAGCATTCGGACCATTCACGCCACGCCTCGCAGACCCGGCCTGGCTTGAACGATTCAAGCGCAGGAAGGATCAGCTTCCACGGCAAATGGGGCGAGAATTGGAACGTCTCCACGCGTACAGCCTCCTCAACCCGCCCTGCCATGTGGAGACACACCAGTTAAGCCACGCGATCGGGGAGCATACGATCAGCCTCCATCAGCTCAGAGCATGCCTCCACGAGAAGGGGGTGAGGGCTGTGCAGGCACCCTTCCATCCCACCGCGCTCGCCCTCCCCTGCACGACGGATGTATGGGGGAAGCTGAGAGACTGTCTCGGAGTGTGATACGACATGCTCAGAGAGATTACAGAGGCGCTCACACGTGGCAGGCTCCTGCTGATCACCGCGCGCTGCACCGTCCACTATGAGGGACGCATCTCAAGCATCCTCCCCGAGGGTGAGCGGATGATTCTCGTCAAGCAGGATCGGAGCGTGAATATCATCCAGCCCCAGGGAGTACTCCCCGTGAATTATATGAAGGAAGGCTCTCGCGTCAGCCTGGAGGAGGATGAGACGACGCATGAACCAGTCCTCCTGATAGAGCATGACAGGCTCCGCGAGCAGATGCGCATCATCCTCCATCGGATTCTTGACGTGAAGAGCTATACGCTGCATGATCCCGCACGGATTGAACTCCTCGGCACGGAGAAGGACATGCACGAGCACATCTACCAGCATCCAGAATTGATCAGCCCGGATTTCAAGCCCTTCAGCCGTGAGGAACAGACCAGGTATGGGTATATTGATATTCTCGGGCATGACGGGCAGGGTAATCTCGTCGTGGTGGAATGCAAGCGTGGCCAGGCGGACTATACCGCGGTCGTCCAACTCGAACGCTACGTGAAACGGCTCGCCGAGGAGCGTGGCGTGAGCGCGGAGAAGATTAAGGGCGTGCTCGCCGCGCCCAGCATGAGCGAGGATGCGAAAGCATACTTGCGCGAGAAGGGCTTCACCTTCCGCCGAGTACAACCGCCTGAACGTCGTGTTCGCATGAAACGCCAGCAGGGGTTGAACGCATGGTTAAGGAAAGACTAGACGAGTGGTTGTTTACGCGTGAAGCAGTGTGGAATCTCGCCCAGGCATACGCGCAGTGGTGGGACGCCCAGCATCATCTCCCACGCGACACGCGGACGCTCAGCCTTGACGATCTCGACCAGTATCATCCCCGCGTCCGAGGACTCCTCCTCTCCCGGAGTGCTGCTTACGCGCACCTCCTCAGCCTCCCACCATTCCAGCTCCGTCAGGCATGGTCTCATGCTGCTGATGTCTTCACACGCTCCGAGCAGCGTCTTGAGGAGATCGTGAATGACGAACTCCAGCCGCGGGGACGCATCCATGCACGCATCCATATTGCGAATGGGTATTATGAACGCCTCCCACCCAGCCTGAGCAGAGCCTATCCGGGCCTCGTCGGGGATGCGCCCATCCGCCTCCTCCTCTCCTATCAGACCAGGAGGCATGACGCGTGGCAGGAGCCGAGAGGATTCCTCATCATCAGCTACACGCTTCCTCACGATCATGCCGTCCGGCTCGAACAGGTTCAGGGTGTGCGCTTCGCGAAGCGTGGCTTTAATCCCTTCCATGAGCATCCCATTCGCGCGTATGCGCGCACGGCCATCCATATGCTTGAGGCGATAACGCGAGAGATGGGTTTCCCCGAGGCGCATGTTCTCCCCGCGTGCTATCGGCGGCTCACCCACTATGCGGATCTTGAACGAGTACGCGACCGCCTCTACAAGCTGTACGACCTGACTGCTCGTGAGGCGGGCTATGCGCGCCGCGTGCCGGATGGCATGCTTGTTAAACGCTTACGCGTCCCGGTAAAAAACGCTCCGCGTCTTGACAGGCGAAGAGTCTTTCAGCATGCAATGGTATAGTAGTAAATGTAAGAGGGAGGCGAAGAGGGAAACTCTTCCGAGGGATATGGTCTTTTCTTCTCTGCGCGAATAGAAATAACTCCATCCTCATTCTTCCCTTCTCCTTCTTCTTAAGAACATGATTCTACCAGAGTATAGATGAAGAAGGAGGAGGAGACGAAGAAGGAAAGAAGGATTCCGGCTCATGCCTCACAACCATCCTACACGCTTCAAATATTCTTC
>WAPJ01000038.1 GCA_015520785.1 Candidatus Woesearchaeota archaeon | reverse complement strand
CACTAATCATCAGGTTCCCACCAAGCTTTTCCTTGAGGGGTGTACCATCCAAGTCACGGAGCGCAGTGTCAATATCCTCCTGCTGGAAGATACTCATCCCTCGGAGTTTCTTCTCAATCAGAGGTACCTTCCTAAGCGCCTTGCTCACATCCTTCCCCTCCCAGCGTTTCCCCCCATCCCGGAGTTCTCTCGCTTCGCGTGAACCAGTACTCTTCCCGCTTGGCGCGATGGCTGACGCTCTCACTCTTCCAGTCGTGATCGTCGCTTCTATTGTTGGATGGCCGCGCGAGTCAAGCACGCGCCGCGCCTGCACGCTCCGAATACGCTCATCATCCATAGAGTCTTCACCCAATATGAGGATCTTTTCATTCTCCTTTCTTTTTCTTCTTTTCCTTCCTCCAGCTTTCCTTTTTTTGGCCTCTTCTCTCTTCCTTTTATCCTTCACTCACGTTTTTTATAATTCTGCTTTCTGATGTGGAGGTATCCTCATCGTCCTTTCATGGGAAGGGATTCTCCATCTTGTATGCTCTCCACGGCTTACACTGGTCGAACCTCCTAGTTGATCGTCACGTTCACGTATAATTCGCCGCTCGTCGTATTCCTGAGCGTGTCAAGCCTGATCTCGCGCATGCCCGCACCCCAGCGCGTATGCTCCGTGTCAAGATAGACTGGTACGCTGACGGGGAAGCCAATATCACTCAGCACGCCCCGCGCGCTCGTCAGATAGATAACATACTCCCCTCCCGGATGATCCGTATACGCGTGGAAGGAGATATTCACGAGTCGCTCGGGGAAGTATTCGTTCAGCGTGATCCGACTCCCTTCTCCTTGATAGTAGACTTCCTGCGTGCTGAGCATGAGCTTCGTGCCGAGCGTGAAGATTTGTGCTTCCTCTACTTCCGCCTTCCGCTCATTCGCATACTGCATGAACATGGTAATAGCCGGGAGGATGATGAGCAGGAGGAGGCTCATCGTCATTAAGTATTCCATGCTCGCCTGACCACGCTTCTGCGTTCTCATATCCTCTTTTCACCAGCCCACTCATATTTAAAATTCCTCTCTTCCATTGTGAAGAGACGCATACGTTTATAAGCCTGCTTTGCGTTAAGCCCTGCCTCATGCCAACGCCCCGCGAGTCACGGAGTATCCTGCTCATCACGCTCGGCCTCCTCGCGTTTGGCAGTATCCTCCTCGCGTATGCGTATGGCTTCCTCGGCTTCCCTGCCATTACGCGGCTTGACGCGAGTATTATTAAGACGGGGAAAGCCTGGATTATCACGGAAGACCTTCTTTTGAATAAGCCGTTTACGATCCGCTTCACGTATCCATCCGCGTGGAATGTTACGCTCACCTGTCCTCAGCCTCCCGAGCGTGAACTCTCTGGGGAGAATATTCGCTATTCGTGTCACGCGTCACGCGCACGCTTGAGCATGATCCTCCCCCAGCCGGTTGAGGGTGTCATCCTCTCCCCGCTCGGCCTGCCCATTCATCATCTGATGGTTGATGATGGGACGCGGCATACTGCCTCCTACCTCCCGCGGGGCGTGCGCGTGAGCTATCAGCAGCCCTACACGCCCCCGCAGAGCCCCTTCCCCATCCATGCCTTTCTCATCATCCTCCTCAGTCTGCTTCCCTTCGGCTTCTGGTATGTGTATGGTCGTGAAAAACCAGTGGGGAGTATTGGCGTGTTGAAAGCCCCGCCACGGGATGATCGGAAGCCCTGGGAGTTGGACGTGCTCGTGCATCATACGCTCACACCACGCGGACTGCTCGCCACGCTCCACTGGATGGAACGCGAAGGGCTTATCACGTATCGTGGCACGGACACGATCAGGGGGAGAACCGCATTTCTCTTCGCCATCCGCCCAGGCAAGCCGGAAGGCCTTGCAAAGCTCGTGCACGACCTCCTCTCCCAGCCTGACGGTGAGACTATCCTCTACATTGCGCGTGAGGGTGAGGAGGATATTATCGCCTTCCTCCCTGAGGAACGCGCACGCGCGAGCATGCGGTTGAAACGCTTCGCCGAGCAGGCGGAAGCATACATTCACAGCCTGCAGGAACGCTACTATAAGCAGGGGAAGCCTGTCTTTGCCTTCCTCCTCCTCACGCTCATCAGCATTGGCTTCCTCCTCATCCTCATCGGACGACTCCAAGAAGCCTTTATGCTCTTCGGGTATAGTGGCGTGTACACGCTCATCTATGCATTAAGCCCGCCAAGCCTCTTCAGGAGTTTCCGCGAGGATTATTATCATGAGTTTATTGAATGGCTGAGCTTCCGAGCATTCCTGAACACGCCACGCGAGGTTCTCAGCACGCCCTACGTGCATCATGTTGACTTCTCCCAATGGTTTGAATACGCGCTCATCCTCGGCGTGGAACAATCCTGGCTGAGCGTGCTGAGGAGCATGCATGAGGATGTCCTCGCGGACGAGTATGCCACGTTCATCCGAGAGTATCATCCCTTCACGCTCGCACTCGGCCAACGCCTCTTCAGACGCTTGAGCGATGTTGAGGATGTCTTCCTCCGCTAGGAGGTATTCACTTCTTTTTTCCTCCCTCCCTTTTTCCCTTCTTCTTTCCTTCTTCCACTTGCTTATGTCCTTCTTTCCTATTCTAATTCCTTCACACGTTCTTTTCCAGGAGAAGGATATTCTTCGTTTAAGAGGGGGCTGAGGGGGAGGAAGGAATGAGGAGCATATCCGCATGCATACGCTCCTCGCAAGTGGTCAGC
>WAPJ01000037.1 GCA_015520785.1 Candidatus Woesearchaeota archaeon | reverse complement strand
CAGTTCATTAATAGGGGCGATATTCCCGTTGATGCTCTGACGCGTGACGTTTTTGACTATATCTTCCTCGGCAAGCACGAAGAAGAGATGAGAGCGCACGAGTATTGGCCTATCATTCAGAAGATGCGCGAATCCTTCCTCTACTATTATCCGCTTGACATGCGGATGAGCGGGAAGGACCTCGTGCAGAATCATCTCACCTTCTTCATCATGCAGCACGTGGCTATTTTCCCCGAACAACACTGGCCGCGCGGGATTAGTGTGAATGGCTATGTGAACGTGCGCGGCGAGAAGATGAGTAAGAGTAAGGGGAATATCATCCCCCTCCACACGCTGCTCGAATCATACGGGCCTGATATTGTCCGTCTCACGATCACGACGAGCGCGGAAGGCATGGATGACGCGGACTGGCAGGAGGCACAAGCGGAAGCATACGCGTCACGCCTCCGCCAACTGGAAGACTGGATCAGGCTTGCTAACGGCGCGATAGGAAGCCTTGAGGGACTCACGCTGCACGAGCAACTCCTCCTCGACCTGTTCGAACGCGCCAAGCAGGACGGCCTCACGGCAATGGAAGCGCACGCCTATCGGACAGCCTCGTATCATCTCTTCCATCGCGTGCATAATGCTATTCGCGACTATCTCAAATCCCACCCCGAGCAGCGGGAGAAGCTCCACGTGCTCAAGCACGTCCTGACCGAATGGCTCCTGCTGTTACATCCCTTTATCCCAACACTCAGCGCGGAATGGTATGAACAGCTTACTGGGGGGGATGTCCTCAAGCAGCGCCTGCCAAGCGTGCATGACGAATACCTCCACCCCGCCTATCCCGCCCTCCGCGATGAATACGAACAACTCCGCAAGGATATCCGCACGCTCCTCACCCTCCTCGAACGTAAACGGGAAATACCACGCGAGATTATTCTTACCCCCGCGGGGGAGGAAGCATACACGCTCGCCAGGCTTGTCAAGGAAGGGAACGTCAGAGACGTCTTCCAGAAGGAATGGTCCTGGCCGAAAGAACAATTGCAGAAGGCAGTGCAACGCCTCCGCAAACAACCCCTCCCCGAGGGGATCACACCAGCCTTGGAACGCGAGCTTATAACGAGCATGAAACCCCTGCTTGAAGAAGCCTTCAACCTCCCAGTCACGCTCGGCGAGAATCAGGAGAAACTCCCCCTCCCAGGCAAGCCAGGCATTACCATCCGCACCGAGAAGCACGAATAAAACCTCTCTCCTTCCTCCTACACTCCCTTATTCCTCTCCCAGCTTCCTTCTCCATTTTTCTCTCCTCCCTATCCTCCTTCCCTCCATCTTCTCTAGTTTCCTTCCTATGGTTTTTCCCGTTTTTCCCTCGTTGATGAGAGGAAGACTATAGAATACGCTTCTCTTGAAGTAGAGGGGAAACTTGTTTTGAGGAGGAGTGATGGTTTTAAAGAATGAGTTGAGTGGTGAAACGCGCGAGCAGAGCGTTCCTCCTTCCGAGTGATATTCAGATCATCCCTCTCAGAGCATAATTTTAAAAATCTCGTCTGGTTGAGAAAGGCGTATGCGGCGCATGCTCTTCATCATCCTCACCCTTCTTATCTTCCTCCTTCCTCTTGCGCATGCACGATCCGAACTCCAACCTCCATCCTGTAGGGATGTGAATCATGCTACGGAGGATTGTGTTATTGTCGCCTGCCATCTCTCACCCTTCCCCGGAGCATTCGTCCCCCCCGTTCAGGATGCGCACGGCGTCTTCTCCTATACAAAAGTGAGCGATCCTGATCTCGTCTATGAGACGGGCGGAGCCTACCGCACACCAGACAATGTGAAGGGAAGCTCCTGGAAGCCGATCGCCACGGTGAAAGCATACCGGATGACCGGTCTGAATGATTATAAGCAGGGAACTATATGCGAACTTCCCGCCTTCAACCTGACTCAGTGCAGCATTCGCGGCGATCTCTACCTTATCACACGGATAACAAGGTATTATACGGCAAGCGGGAAGGAGTCGAACACGCTTACCACCAAGCTCGCACTCACTTGTACGGATATGATTCCTCCGAATGCAACCCTGAAGGGCTATACGGTTGACTGGGTGAGGGGATCATTAAACCTCACCGTGCATATCACGGATAACGAGACGCTCCTCCTTACAAAAGCACCTGAGACCATTATAGACTCTGCACCGTATACGGATACGACAAAACTCGCCTCGTGCAGCTGGCAGCTTGAAGGCCCGAAGGGAACAACGCCTAAAGAAATGATAGATTGTAGGGGGAAGCTTGAGGTTGACGCGAACATCACCCTCACGCATGATCTTCTCAGGAAGGCTGGCTGTTTCAACCAGCCGAAAGAAGCCTGTCAGATTATCCTCCATCTCGCGGATGGGAGTGGAGGACCATACGCAATACCCCTCGGCTGGACATGCCCGATTGATGCTCCTGACTGCCCTCCACCCCAACAACCCTCAACTCCAGATATTGTGGAGAATAATCGGGTGGTTATCCGTATCCCCCTCCCAGTCAGCCTGTATGACGCGCTTGGCGGAGGCTACTGTCCCCGAGAGAATGAATGCCTTGCGAATCCAGATTCCCTGCTCATTGGTAATAATACTTTCTCAAGCGAGGAGGGTTTTATCAGCCCAGTCTGTGTCAAGCCTGGCGAGGGCGTGAATGACTACTTCTGCACAAAGGATGGGGTGGATAGTCGGCTCCACCAGCTTATCCGAACGATCACTCCTCAGCACGGCGAGTTCAGCCTCGTCTGCCTCCCGAAGAGTTTCATCACACAACCATCCAAGAGCGGAACGTCCTTCACTGAATGTCCCGCTGACACGCTCTCCCCAGACGAATCCGCTTGTGATCTTACCACGCTCTGCCTCCTCACCACACTCACACCAGCTAAGAGCGTGAGCCTCCTCGCCAGCCCCCTCTCGCGAGAGGAACTCTATAATGAAACCCTCCCTGCTGAGCTTGACGTGCGCGTCCCCTTCTTCAAGAGAAGCGTGACACTGAAGAAGAATGAGAATGGGAATTATGCGAATACGCTTACTGATGCATCCGGGTTTGCCGGAGGACCCTGGAGGGTTATCGTTAATGGGCAGACACGCTTCTTCTACCTCATCCCTGACGCGATAAGTAGTCTTGACACTGGTGCCGATCCCCTCTCACCTACTGATCTCTCAGCACTCGCTTCGCGCGCGGTGCGCCTGATCAATCAGCAGGCTGAAAAGGGTGTCTCGTTCAAGGTGAATACGCAACGCCTCCCGCATGTCGCGTATGCAACGTTTAGCATGAGTCAGGATGGCGCGCTCAGCGCACGCGCATTCATCATCCCCCTCATCAGTGAGAAGACTACGATTGGGGGTCCTGTTAAGGAGGACTCCTATGCGATCGTCGCCTATTATGAGGGCTATACGCCACGCCTCTGCACGGGCGAAGCAGAGGATACCTCCCTCAATGCTCCCGTGTATTGTGAAGAGGCCGCGCAGGGCACCCTCCTCGTCAGACCGGGAGGTGAAGACGAGGGGATAGGATCACTTATTCCTGGTGTGGCACGGGCTGCCACTACTATTGCTTATCCGCTCGTACAGGGTGAGGCATCATGAACGGGCAGGCAGGCGTCGTGCTGCTCATCGCAAGCCTCCTCATCCTCGCCACGGCAGCCTTCCTCCTCCTCACACCCAAGCCAGAGGCGAATGCCACACGCGTCCAAACCATTCCTGAAGGCCTCCGCGTCTGTGTTGAAACAGCCTTTGAGAGAGCGATTATTCAAACACTCGCACAGGGTGGGAGTATCCTCCCCGCGACCACACCCAGCGTTGCCCGGAGCTACTATACCCTCCGCCTCCCCGAGGGCGAGGCTGTCTTCACCATCCTCCATAGTCGTCCCATCACGCCCCGCATGCCACCGGGCATGCCGCTCCGCGAAGCACCCCTTATCCCACCCCTGAACGGCTGGCTTGCAGGACCACCCCCCTTACCGGGTGTGAATGAGAGTATCGCGCTCGCCTGGAAGGACCTGCTTCAACGACAGTCGGATGATAATGGCTGCGGGGTTCTCGTGAGGAGTATGAGCGTGCACGTGCGTGACACTGCCGCGGAAGGACGTGTAAGCATCCTCGCGAATGACACTCCCCTCAGCCTCCGTGTGAGCAAAGCCTACCCCTTTGCTGACGTGCGGAACGCGCTTACCGCTTTCGCACTGCTGAACACGGCAAGCACGCATATCACCCTCCCCCAGCGGGAGGGGATGCGTATCATGTTCACGAATAATCTTGCGAAGAGCATGATGAATCCTCATCCCCTGCATGGGATTGTCCGTATCATACCCGCCTATGGGCGGATGCCCCTCATGGATGTGATCCCCGTATGGCAGGCGGGCGTGGAGGATCAACTCCCCCTCCTCCCCCCAACCCTCTCGTGTAGTCTCACCGCGCGTGACGTGACTGATCCCGAAGGAGACACGGTGCAGACGATTACTCCTGTAGGATGCGGGCAGGGCGTGTCCACGCCCGAAGAAGTTAGCATCCGGATGAAAGACACTCCCCCCCAACATGGTCTCCCCCCTCGAACGTATACGGTCGTGTATGATCTGAAGACGAATAGGGTGAGCATCCAAT
>WAPJ01000036.1 GCA_015520785.1 Candidatus Woesearchaeota archaeon | reverse complement strand
GTATTACGACGGGCGTCTTCAGCTATGCGTGGGGCGGCTGGTGGTATGCTGCTGATATTGTCCTCGCAGCATACGCGCTCACCCTTCTTACCGACTGGCTTGCACGCTTTATCCTCACATCGGATTGGAAGCATTCCATCCTATCCTTCACTCTCACCCTCCTCAAGCAGAGTCGGGGATTGATCAGCACGATCCTCGCCTACTTTACGAGCATGGGCCTTACCGCGTGGCTTATCCGTGGAACACCCTGGGCGGTCTTCAGCTTCCTCGGTGCACTCCACTTCAACCAGTTGAAAGCACCCGTCCGCCTCGACATCTGGCCGAACGTGCTCACCACTGTCGCAGAGCTCAACCCCGCGCAGAATGTCATGCAGGTTATCACGAGCGTGGGCGGCACGTTCATCTTCACGCTCAGCCTCCTCGGCATCCTCCTCGGCCTCATCCACGCCTTCCGGAAGCGTGACGAGACAAGCCTCTTCACCAGCATCCTCACACTCGTCTGGATGAGCGCGACCTTCTACGCAAGCTTGAAGGGGATCCGCTTCACCCTCCTCCTCGCACCAGCCGTCACGCTCGGCTTCGGCATGGTCTTCGCCATCCTCTTCCAGAAGCTTGAGGAAAACCTCAAGGCCTGGCGGAAGGATCTCGCACAGCCGCTTACACAACTCCTCGCAATCCTTATCGCAGTCTTCCTCCTCATGCCACCCACGCTTGCCACGAACCCGGATGGGAGTAAGAGCCTCCATGCGGGGGGTATTTACAAGCAGAGTCTCATCATCGCCCGGAATGACCTCCCCCTCGTGGATGACACTTGGTGGACGGTGCTCACCACGATCAAGAATGAGACGAGTCCGGACGCGATCATCACGAGCTGGTGGGATTTTGGCCATCACTTCAAGTATATCGCGAAGCGCCGCGTCACGTTTGATGGGACAACGCAAGAACAGACACCCGCACACTGGGTTGGCCGACTCTTCCTCACCCGGGACGAGAAAGAGTCAGTCGGCATCCTCCGCATGCTTGATTGTAGTGGGAATGAAGGCTTCAAACGCGTCAATACGATCATCCGTGACGAGCTCAAGACAATCAGCCTCCTCCACGAGCTCGTCCGCATGAACAGGAGCGAAGCGGAATCCTACCTCCAAGCGCAAGGCTTCACGCCAGAAGGGATCACTACTATTCTCAATCAGACGCACTGCCAACCCCCAGAAGGGATTGTTATCGCGAGTGGGGATATGATTGGGAAGGCAGGCGTCTGGGCGCACTTCGGCAGCTGGAATTTCACACGCGCATACGCGTATCAGCGGATTATCAACCCCCTCCCGCCCGAGGAAGCCTACCCCCAGCTTGCACGCTTGTTCAACACGAGCCTTGCCGATGCGGTCACCACGTATCATCGCGTGAAGAGCATGAACTATCAGGAGGCTAATACGTGGATAGCCTCATGGCCGAGCTATTATGGCACCGCGAATTGTCAGACGGACAACCGGACGGGCATGATCAGCTGCAGCTTCACCTATGCACGCCTCCCCATCCTCGTCACGATCAACACGACAACAATGCACCCCATCCTCCAGATCGGCGGGACAACCTACACGCATGGGATTATCCTCGGCTATCAGAATGGCACAGCCTATGAGATCGTGGACACGGGAACCGCGAATCTCACCGTGCAAGGCCAGACAATCCCCCTGCGGATTGGCGTCAGCCTCCTCGAGCCTGGCAGGGCAATGATTAGTGATCCCGCCCTCGTCGGCAGCATGTTCAGCCGCCTCTACTTCTATGATGGCTATGGCCTGAGCTGCTATGAGCCCTTCCTCCTCACACCCTGGCCCCGCCAGGGGAAGATTAACGTTTACACGGCAGTCTGGGATTGCAGCAGGATGGAAGACCGTCCCCCCATCAGCGCGGACATTCAGTATTGGCTGAACGTGACGGGCAGCACATGAGAGAAGCCTTCTTCTCTTTCTCTTTACTCTTTCTTATTTCTTATCTTTACTTTTTTCTTCTCCTTTCCTTCGGTAAAGGAACACTCATACGTGGAAAGGATGAGCATATGCCATTTCATTGCAGTATGCCCTTCTTAGGCTTAATGAGAAAAGTGTAGGAGGCGTGACGCGTCCCACGGAAAGAATGAGACAAACTGTTTTTCCTCTTAAGGCATGTATCCCGGCATACTGATCACGTGTACGCCCGGATCCACGTCGTGGTTCTCTCTCTCCATGCTGACAGCATCAGCAGGGAGGGGTGTTCGTGAGACGATCTCTTCAAGCATTAGACCATCACCCCCTAAGGGCAGATATGCGCTTTCAATATATTTAAGCATTATCATCTTATTTTTTCCTCTAGGAGATGATATACGGAGGGGAAAGGATTTTCTTCTGAAGGGATATGCTTCATAAAACCTCTCTCCTCACCCTCCGCGTATGGTCATCCTCGCGGTGGAGAGTACGGCGCACACGCTCAGCATCGCGCTTCTTGATGAGACTGGGCGCGTGCTCGTGGAGGAGCGTGACCAGCTTACGACGAGTGAGGGTGGGCTCATCCCCATCAAGATTCAGGAGCATCACTTGAGCGTCCTCCCCCACCTCTTGAAACGGGTGAGAGAGAAGGCTGGGAGGGCGTGGCATGATATTTCCAGGATCGCGCTCAGCACTGCGCCCGGTATTGGTCACGCCTTACGCGTCGGTCTTATCACCACTGTTCATCTTGCAAACCGGCTTCACATTCCTCTCATCCCCGTGCATCATGGTCTCGCACACTTGACGAGCGGCCTGCTCCTCACGGAGAGCAGGAATGCCGTGCTCGTCTATACGAGCGGTGCGAACACCCAGCTCTACACGTATTATGATGATTGGCTCAGCCTTGTAGGGGAAACCCTTGATATGAGCTTGGGGAACATGCTGGATAGTATCGCCCGGCTCCTCGGCCTCGGCTTCCCCGGCGGACCACAACTGGAAAGACTCGCGCGTGAGGGGAAAACCCTGCTGGAACTCCCCTATACGGTGAAGGGCATGGACATCGCGTATGGGGGCTTCTACACGGCAGTAAAACGGCTTATTGAAGCGGGAAGGCCGGCTGCGGATATTGCATTGAGCGTGCAGGAATACGCGTTCGCCATGCTCCTCGAAGCCGCGGAGCGTGCAATGGCACTGTATGATGCGGACACGCTCATCCTCATCGGCGGCGTTGCTTTGAACGAGCGTTTCGCGCGCATGGCCGGAATGCTTACCGCTTCGCGCAATGCGAGACTGCTCATCCCACCCCGCCACGTCCTGGGGGATAATGCGATCATGATCGGCCTTGAAGCACTCCGAAGGGAGACGTGTGAGGGCTTCACACCCCTCCCCCCAGCACGCATCCCTGCAGAAGTCCAGCCGTACGCGCGGATCCCAACGCGCATGCACTATGCGCGGTGTCTCACGCTCAACCGGGAACACCTCACGCCAGGTAAGGTTTAAATAACAACTCGGGCTGCCCTTCACGCTATGCCTCCCGCGCAGAAGCTCTTTGACACGCTCTTCCGCGAGAAGCCCGCGCTCATTCTCCTCGCTTTGAAGGACGTGCATGATCGTGACATGCTCAGGGAGGAGGGCTATGCAAGCCAGCTTGCCAAGACGGTTGACTGTACGTATAGTCACGCGGTGAAAGTCTT
>WAPJ01000035.1 GCA_015520785.1 Candidatus Woesearchaeota archaeon | reverse complement strand
CTATGGGACTGCGGGCTGCCCATGGCGGGCGCGGATGAAGGCAATGCTCGAAGCCAAACAGCAGGAAGCACGGATTGGCAGGGAGTATGAAGCCTATACGACACAACCCTTCATCGGCCGGATCGGCTATCCGCACGTCCGCTTAAGCCTTGTCCAACCGCTCAACGCGCATACGCCTGAGGACGCGCTTGGCAAGGATCATCCTACAAGCCTCGCCAAGCACAGCCTCCAGGAAATCCTCCGTGAGCGTCTCTCGGCTATCCAGCCATCCTGGCAGCGCGTCCAAGTACGAGCCATCCGAAAGCCTTCCGTCGTGACACTTCAAGCGGTAAGCATTGCACGGAAGCCCGTGCTCACGCACGTCCAGCTCAAGCAAGCACCACGCCTCCAGCTCAAGCCACAGGAAGCCACGCCACCCTACGGGCTCTCAGCCCCCGCCGTGCGGGTTGAGGAGGCAGAGCATGCGAGCGCAGTCCCCCTCCTCCAAAAAGTAACGGATGATACAGATCTGAAAGCCGCGGATGCCGTCCGCATCCTCACCAAGCGTGGTATTGACGAGTATCGCTTGACAGGCATGCTCAGCACTGGCAACCTCGGCGTGAAATCCAACCGAAGGCTTGTGCCGACACGATGGAGTATCACCGCGGTTGATGACATGCTCGGCCGTGACATGTTCAACATACTCATGCACGAGGCGCAGCCAGGCTTCCTCTTTGCGACGGGCGGCCTCCTCGGGAACGAGTTTATCATCCTCGTCATCAAGCATCACAGCTATGGGTATGAACTCTTGGAATATTATACGCGTACGACCAATGTTATGCACGACTATGAGCTTGGCAAGCCGAGGACAGCGTATGCGGATGAGACCGCGGGCGGGTATTATGCCGCTCGGAAGAGCATTCTTGAAGGCCTCGTCAAGCATAAAGTAAGGGGGCTTATCATCACAATCCGGCTTATCACACCAGCCTACGCTTTCCCGCTGGGCGTCTGGGTTGTGCGCAAGGCAGCGGAGAATGCCATGCGGAACGCACAACGGGTTGCTTCACGGGATGAACTCCTCGGCAGGGCGCGCGAAGCCCTCCATGCTATTAAGCCAGGCCTCCCACTGGCTTTCTTCCTCCAGCAGTCCAAGCTCTGGGCGTATGCCAGCCAACAGCGACAGCTGAAAGACTATGCACCACGAAAGACTGGTGAAACGCGAGAATCCCTCTTATAATCCCCTCTGCTTTCTTCACGCTCCTATGAATAGTCTCTTCGAGCCGCGTGAAGCCCTGACACGCGATGAGACTCCCATGATCCTCGCCTCCCATCTCACCTATCCCGAAGCATACTATCGGATGGCTCGGAGGAATACCTCCTTCCTCCCCTATCCGGAAGACCTCTTCACCCGCTTCTACCCGCCAGATGTGACCATCCCTCTTGCAGAAGCCTATCAGCGTTTTGCTGAAGGAGAAGCGGACATCCTCAACCAGTCACTCCCACCCGAAGCAGAGAATGTGGTAAGACTTCCCGTCACACCACACCCCTCTGACTGGTGGCGGCGCATCCTCTACCCCGTGAATGAGCATCTTGAACGCATTGCTGCAGGCCTTGATGGTTTCTTCGGCTACGCGTATGCAACACGCGTGGGGAATGCTTACGCGCCAAGCCTTATCGTCAGCTATCTCGCTACAGCGGAAGAGCTCGTTCTCCTTCAAGCCCAGGGTGTTCCCCGCATCATCTATTCTCCCGAGAAAAAGAGGGTATCCCCTCCTCATGATGGGATTATGAAGGATGGGGAATGGTATACGCCACGAGAGAAGCGTTCCCCACGCGGCCTCTCCTGGGACTGGCAGGGGGATGTCTGCCGGACGAGCAGCATGCTTGCAAGAGCACTTGGCCTCACACTCACCATCCATCCTCCCCACACGCACCCAGGATTCCTCCACCATCAGAGTCTCGCCCAGCGTGCCACGACGCGAGAAGAAGCCCTCCGCGAAGCACGACTCGCAGAGCGGATCCGAAAAAGATATGAGACTCTTGAAACTCTGTGTGCGCGAGGGTGAGTGATAATGCACGTCCCCCACCCATTCTATAATGAAGTCGCGCGTCCAACACTCTTCCTCACCCGCCAAGAGGATGCGTACGCCTACCAGCTCCGTCTCCCCGCACGCTTCCGTTCACCGGACGATCATACCCTGCATGAGACAGACGTTATACTCACTTTCTCCTTCCCCGTTCAGGAGTGTTCCTTCCTCCCACGGAGGCGGGCGCGCGTCTACGAGCGGAAGGGGAACGCCACTCCCTACGCGATTATCAGCCCCTTCCAATCCTGGATCCCCGCCATTTGTATTCCCCGCGTCCAGTCCTTCACACGCCTTCAGGAAGAAAAGGGTATCATTTTCATCCACGAGACGTTAGAAGACCGGCTTAACAATGCTAAAATGAGACGTGAACTCGAGAATATTATAACCTCTGCCGCTCGGGAATTCTTCTTCCCCCTTCCAGGAGATTTACCATATGCTCGTTCAGAAGGAATGAGGTATACGCAGAGCGGGGATTATCATGTCAAGCTCCCCACACTCCCAGCAGCATACGAGCAGCTCACCCAGTGTCCCCATATTCCCAACACAACGAGTGCGAAGCAGAAGAAATTCAAGTATCATGCAGACTGTCCGCTCACATTCCTCCCAGAGTATCTCCTCCTCGGCATCATACTCCCCCTCCCCTATCGAACGCGCGACAATGGCGTAATCCTTTAAACACGCGTGCCGCGACCAGGTGCGTATGCCACAACTCTCCGAAGGCGCGCGCAAGCTGCTTGAAAAACAGCAGTACCGGATTATTGGGAATCATTCCGCCGTCAAGGTCTGCGGCTGGACGAAGAACATGCTCACCGGCAAGGGTGGGTGTTATAAGCTCAAATTCTATGGGATTATGAGCCATCAGTGCATGCAGATGACCACGAGTATTAGCTGTGCGAACCGCTGCGTCTTCTGCTGGAGGGGCTATAAGGCTCCCGTCAGCACGCAGTGGGAATGGGAAGTGGATGATCCTGATTTTATCATAGAAGAGAGTAAGAAGCAGCATTCCAAGCTCCTCACAGGGTATGGGGGGCATCCACGGCTCGTCAGGACATTATACGAGCAGAGTAAGACGGTACGGCACGTCGCGCTCAGCCTCACGGGAGAACCGATCATGTACCCCCGCTTTAACGAGCTCGTCAGGAAGTTCCACGAGCAGCGGATCAGCACGTTCGTCGTCACGAACGCCCAATACCCTGATGAGATCCGGCGACTAGACCTCGTCACACAACTCTATATTAGTGTTGACGCGCCAACCCGAGACTTGCTCAAGCATGTTGACAAGCCCCTCTTCAAGGACTACTGGGAACGCTTCCTCGCCAGTCTTGACGCATTACGCGAGAAGAAATTCCGCACTGCTATTCGGCTGACGGCGATTAAGGGTGTGAACATGCAGGATGCGGAAGCCTACGCGGAACTTATCAAGAGGGGGAATCCTGACTTTGTCGAGGTGAAAGCATACATGTTCATCGGCGCGAGCCGTCAACGCTTAAGCCTCGCCAATATGCCATCGCATGACGAGGTGAAAGCATTCGCATTGCAGGTCCTCTCCTTCCTCCCGGGCTATGAGCTGGTGAGCGAGCATACGCCGAGTCGCGTTGTGCTCCTCGCCAAGAAGACCTATCAGGGACGGACGTGGATTGACTTTGACAGGTTCTTCCAGCTCGCCCAGGAGCGTGATCCGCGAAGCATCCGAGCGGAAGACTATACGAAGGGCTGGGATGAGCGGATCATCCGGGAGGACGTGGCCGAGGGCGTGGACGAGCTCACCCTCCAGGAGGACTTGTGAAGCGTGTCTAAAAGCCTCTTTCATCTCTTTCTTTTCCTTATTCGTTCTTCCTTCTCTCTTCTTCCTTTTCCTCTTCTCCCTCTTCTTCCCTCCCTTTATTCTTCACCCTCCCTTTTCAAGGGAGGAGAGAAGAAAGGGTAGAGAAGAAGGAGTGGTAAAGAAGGGATGATGAAGGGGAAAGATGACATGGTGGATGATCAGATGCGGAAGATTCACTCCTGGAATACGAGGATGAGCTGGATTTGGATGGTGATGCACATCACGACCAACAACTCCGAACGGTAACGCTTAAAAACCATTCCGGGCTGCCTTGCTGGCTATGCCTCCATCAGCAACCTTCGGAGCACGGTATGGTGTACGCATTCGGAAGCGGTATGATGCCGTGAAAAGACTCCGGCAGGAGAGTCGGAAATGCCCATACTGTCGTCATGAAGCAGTCATCCGGAAGGCTGCGGGCATCTGGTATTGTAAGCATTGTCATACGACCTTCACGGGTGAAGCACACGGGTATAGTCTGAAGGACTATGTCTTCCCCGTCCAGGAGGCTGACTTCCTCCAGGAGGAGGAAACAGTGCTTGAAGAGGACGTGGAGGAGTGAAGCCGCATGGTCGCCTACCGGTGTTTTGACTGTGGTCGTGACGTTCCCGAAAACCTCGTCCGCCGCAGAGTACGATGCCCCTATTGTGGTGGGAAGATCCTCTACAAGCCACGTCTCCGCATCACCCGCGTCAAGGCAGTCTAAAGCGTCTCTCCCCTCTTTACTTTTCTCTCATATCCCCCCTCCAATCATCCTCCCATACTTCTCCCTCTTTTCTCTCTTTCTCCTTATCCCCCTCCCTCTTTTTGGATGAGAATGGTTATCCTTCCCAGTATATCCCTCATGG
>WAPJ01000034.1 GCA_015520785.1 Candidatus Woesearchaeota archaeon | reverse complement strand
CCTCTATCCTACCCTCTTTCCTCTTCCTCTCCTCCTTCCCTTCCATCCTCGTCTCCCCCCCTTCCCGTCTCCCAATTCTTTTCCTTCTTTCGTTGAAGAATTCGTTGAAGCGGATGGAGGAGAGAAGATGGGATGTGAGACACGCGGCTGAGAGAGGATCTAGAATGACCAGTATAAGAGACAGAGTTTCTCTCCTGGGAAGGGAAGCATTCTAAAAGGAAGCATGCTCTTACTCGCGCGTATGAGCGTGAAGGCTTTTATCGTGCATGGCACGTATCGCATGGAGGACGGTCAGGCAGTCATCTATCTCTTCGGCAGGCAGGAGGATGGACAGAGTTTTACGCTTCGCATCCCATACGAGCCTTACTTTTACATTCAGGCTGAGGATGAGGAACGCGTGCGAGAACTCCTCGCGCGTTTTACGGATGATCCGCCGCGCTTCACGCACGGCTCATGGCGAGGCCCCTGGGATGAAGGCTTGAGCAGGATCACGCTCCGCGTGCCGAAGCATGTCGCCGCCTATCGGGATTATCTAAAGGATGCAACGAGTAATACCGTGAGGACGTACGAGGCGGATATTCCATTCGTGAGACGCTACTTGATTGACCGGGACGTGTATGGTTTCATCCAGATTGAGGGTGCGCCATCCCCTCCTCCGCCTGGCGTGCGGACGAGCGTGTATTATGAGACGCCCCGCATCACGCCTGCCGAGCCATTCCCCGTGCTCTCACACTTACGCATTGCAAGCCTTGATATTGAGACTGATCCGGGCGAGAAGTTCCTCTGGGCGTGGAGTCTCGCCTTCCCCGACAAGCCAACAGTGAGTAGGATTGTGAGGGAAGACCCTGAGGATCAGAAGCAGGCTCTGATTGAACTCTTCACGCGTATCCGCGAGTATGATCCTGACATTCTCACCGGCTGGAATCTGATCGACTTTGACCTCGCCTTCCTCCGCCGCGTGGCGCAAGAGTATAAGCTCATGCTTGACCTCTCACGGCATGAAGCGTTTCCAACACACTTACGCGTGTATGAAGCCTTCCTCAGGGAGAGTACGGCTGACGCGCCCGGACGGATGATTCTTGATGGGATCCACCTGCTCAAGTGGAATTATTATGATTTTGAAGACTATACGCTGAACACGGTTGCGCGGAGCGTGCTGGGCGAGGAGAAACTCTTCAGTGGCAAGCAGCGGAAGGAGGACATCCGCACGGCGTATGAGGAGAATCCCGACCTGCTTAAAGCGTATAATGCGCGTGACGCTGAGCTCGTCCTCCGTATTCTTGACAAGACGGGTGTGCTTGCCATCACGCTCGAACGGAGCACGATTAGCGGCTGCTTCCTCGACGAGGTAAAGAGCAGTATTGTCATTCTGGATAACCTCTACTTGCGGAGGTTGAGGAAGGAGGCACGCGCGTGGCCGAGCACGGATCATGATCGTGAAGACCGTCGGATTACTGGGGGGTATGTGCATGAGAGCCAGCCGGGCTTGTACGACTGGGTGATCGTCCTCGACTTTAAAAGCCTCTATCCGAGTATTATTGCCACGTTCAATATTGACCCGCTCACGCATACGCTTGCCGAGGCGCATCCAGACTGGCCCATGCTGGAAGCACCGAATAAGACTCCTTTTATAACGAACCATGAGGGTATCCTCCCACGGCTCGTCGTTGAGATCATGCAGCATCGTGAAGACGCGAAGCGGAAGCACGAGCATGCGCGGAGCTCTGCGCTCAAGGTGACGATGAATAGTTTCTTCGGCGTGCTCGCGAATAAGGCATGCCGCTTCGCGGACTGGGATGTGGCTGACGCGATCACTCACTTCGGGAGAATGATCATTAAGGAAACGATCCGGAGGGTTGAAGAAGAAGGATACCATGTGATTTATGGTGATACGGATAGTATTTTCGTCCATCTTGAGAATGTTAATGCGACGCGCGTCTGGGAGACTGGAAAGCAGCTTGCGGATGGTTTGAACGCGTGGTGGGAGGAGCGTATTAGGCGGGAGTATGCGCGCGAGTCCCGTCTCGTCCTCGAGTTTGAGAAAGTGTATAAGCGCTTCTGGATGCCAACCATTCGTGGGGGTGAGGAGGGGAGTAAGAAGCGCTATGCAGGCTTGCTCGTCACGCGTGATGGGGCGGAGCGGATTGATATTGTAGGGCTTGAATACGTGCGGAGTGACTGGACTGATGCTGCACGCGAATTCCAGTATGGCATCTTGGAAATCCTCTTCACGGGTGGTGATGTGAAAGCGTATATTCGTGACATGGTCAGGAAGCTGAAGGCAGGATTATTAGATGAGAAGCTCGTCTATAAGAAGCAGCTACGCAAGCCTCTGGAAGCGTATACGAAGACCACGCCACCTCATGTGAAGGCGGCACGCCTCCTCCCACGCTTGGAGGGGACGCTCATCAAGTATGTCATGACCACTGCGGGACCCGAGCCGGTAGGCTATGTGAAGCATCCATTGGATTATGATCACTATTTGAAGAAGCAGTTCAAACCCGTAGCAGATCAAATCCTGAAGGAGATCGGGCTCTCGTTTGACAATATCCTGTATGGATCTCAAACGGGGCTTGGCAGGTTTATGAAGAAACACGCATAATCCGGAAGGGATAGACGCCCTGCTTGAATCCCCACCAGCCATGCTTCCCAGCTGCAAGCCAGCCTTCAATTCTTACTCTGCTCTCATTCTCAAGCTGCCAGAATGCATGGAGTGTGAAGGGATCATACACGAGGAGTTCCTCCTGGTCGCACTGGATGATTGCTTCGCGCGCCTCGCTCCGCGTGCCCGGCGCGATAATCCGCTTCTCATACACGCCCTCGCACGTGATCCTCCGTGCTGGATGGAGGGTGAGTGTGACTTCCGCTCGTTCTCGCAGGGTGAAGTTGGTCATGCCGAGCCTGCTTCCGGGCGCGAGTGCGAGCACCGTATAGACGCCTGGGGGTGGGCTGAGCGTGCATAACCCATTGAGCGTGGTGTTACACGTCATCCCGCCGAGAATGACTACTGCTTGTGCTGGCGTACCATTCTCCCAGACGGTATGAAGAATGAGTGGACTGCTCATATTCACCCTTCCCGCGAGGAGTGGGGGGAGGGTATAGATGACTTCTTCTTGAGAGGAGGATGGTGTTTGAGGAGGAGGATGGGTGAGGAGGAAGAGGCTGAGGGCGAGGAGGATGCTGCTGATCCCAATGAGAATATCCCAGCGCACACGCATTATCCATCCTCTTATGATGGGTGGGCTTAAATATCTTATCCTCCTCCGTGGTCTTCCATGCGGGGGTGGCAGAGCCTGGTCTAATGCGCCGGCCTTAGGAGCCGGTCCCTGAGTGGGTGCGTGGGTTCAAATCCCACCCCCCGCACACTTTTGTGATAATGCTTAAAAATGAGTGTGAAGGGGCCTGGCACACTATGAGTGAGGTCACGCTCAGCATTGCCTTCCTCGCAGGCTTCTTCACCTTTCTCAGCCCATGCATCTGGCCTATCCTTCCTGGTTTCCTCACGTTCCTCGCGGGGACGAGCATTCAGGATACGAGTAGGGGTGCGCGCGTGCGAAACCTGATAAGCGCCAGTCTCTTCGTGCTCGGCGCGGCACTCGTCTTCACGCTTTTGAGCGTGATCATCCGCATCTTCTTCGGCAGCATGAGTGAGACATTCGCACGCTTCTTCCAGGTTCTCGGCGGTCTCGTCGTGCTCTTCTTCGCGCTCATCATCCTCGGCATCATCCACCTCCCCGCACTAGAACAGGAGCGGAAATTCCAGCCGCGCACGCGCTACCAGTATCTCTCCGCATTCCTCTTCGGCATTGCCTTTGCCACGGGCTGGAGTCCCTGCATCGGCCCTATCCTCGGGAGTATCATGACGCTCGCAGCCACACGGCCTGGCGAGGCGGTCAGCCTCATGCTCGCCTATACGCTCGGCCTCGGCTTCCCCTTCATCCTCAGCGGCTTCTTCCTCCACGAGACGCTCAGCCTGATTAAGCGTTCTAAGAGAATCGTGCGCGTCGTGACCATTCTCAGCGGTATCCTCCTCATCCTCCTCGCACTCCTCCTCATCACGGGCAGGATAGACCTGCTCGCCCAGCTTTCCGGTGGGAGTTTCACCACACGCTAAACCACGCTCATCCCCTCTGCTCCATCCTCCTCGTATGGATGCGGAAGGCGATGGGGCGTATATCCTGAGGACAGGATACTGGTTCTTCCGTGAGCGGCGTATGATAGACGCGTGCAATGAGGAGGACGGGCCTGCCGTGAGGAGGCGTGCAGTGAAGCGTGTACGCGTCAATGAGGCCTGCACGCATACGCGCACGCGTGAGAAACGCTTCCGTATTCTCCTCCTCACCCTCCCAGCGCACTCCCTTCTCTGCCGGTTCGAGCCGGCTGATCCAGCCGGTGAGGAGGCATGCGAAACGCATCTCTCCCGGCAGGCAGTCACGTTCCTCCAAGCGGCTTACGATGAGTGGCTCCCATGCTTCTCGCGAGGGGAGGCAGTCTTCTGGGTGGAGTGCATGCTCAGTGAGGAAGGCTTTTACGCGTGGCAGGATGTAGAAGCACGTCTCCTGGCGGGAGGATGTGTATACGTGGAAGGGCTCGGGCATACACTCGCCCTTCCGAGGGGAAGGTTTTAAACCTTCTTTTCTTTCTCTCCTCCCTTGCCGCGGTCGCATAACCTGGTAGTGCGCTGGCCTTGAAAGCCAGTCCCCGCTTGGGGATTGTGGGTTCGAATCCCACCCGCGGCGCATCCCACCTCCCCTTCTCCCTCTCCTCCTTCCCTTTTCATCCTTTTCATTCTCTACCCCTTCGCTTTTCTTCCACACTCCCTTTTCTCCTCCCTCTTTCCCCGGCCTCTTTTTCCTCCCTCTTCTTTTTCCTCTCTCCTCCTTCATCTTCTCCTTCAATGACTCCCTCCCGTGAAGGAGTGAAGAAGCTTCTGGGAGGGGAGGGTTTGATTGAGATGATGTATGGTTTCCAGCTGGGGGAAGAAACGGGTGCTAAAGCAGGCGAGAAGAGGAATAAGATTTGACCCCTTCGCTCCTCCTAAAAACACCCCTCTCACTCGTAATCACTCTATAATGAAAACGCTTTTATAGGGGTGGGGCTTTCACACACTGCATGGTACGCGACACGTTCATCTTCCTCCTCATCCTCCTCACGGTTATCGGTGGCATAAGCAGCGTGCTCAGCATGCCCCTGCTGGAAGCACTCGCAGCCGCGGTTATCATCCTCGGGAGCGCATGGCTCTTCCTCACCGAGCCCACTGCTGGAAGGCTCATCCTCATCAGCAGCATGCTCATCCTCATCCTCACCAGCATCCTCCGGCTGAGCGCATGGTTCTGGCTGGGCATTGCCATCCTCCTCTACCTCCTCCTCATCATCCCCCACCAGCAGACGCTGCAGAAGCAGAAGCATCCAGTCTCCACAAGACCTTCCAAAAAAACAGCACAGAACGTCACGGGACGCAGGAAGACCACGCTTCGCCTCCCCCCTGAGGAGAAGCCACGGAAGACCAGACAGAAACGCCAACGGAAGGATGATCTCACCCTCATCCGCGGCATCGGTCCAAGACTTGCCACGGCCCTCCAGCGTGCCGGCATTAAGACATACAAGCAGCTTGCAAATGCCTCAGTAGCCGAGCTTGAACGCATCGCCCGCAAGGCTGGTGTCCGCGCGCCCAAGCCTGCAGACTGGCAGCGTCAAGCAGTATTAGCCGCTGAGGGGAAGTGGAACGAGCTCCGCAGCTTGCAAAAAGCAACACGCGCGAAGCGGAAGACGAAAGCATAAGCCTTAACCCTTTACGTATCCTCCTTCATCAAACTTCTCTTCCTTTCTTCTCCCTTCCCTGTATTCCTTCCACACCTTTCTTTCTCTCTTCTCCACCCCCACGCATTTTTTTCTTCCTGAAGATGAGACCTTCTCAGCCTTAGGAGGGCGATCTGTGAAGAAAAAGAGGTGAATGGTGAAGCGAAGACCAAGATAAAAGAACATGGTTGGCACGCCTCATGTTTTATAAGCCGGCCGGATGCTTCCACACTCCTGGGCTCGTGGTCTAGTGGGTATGACGCCACCCTTACGAGGTGGAAGTCCCCGGTTCGAATCCGGGCGAGCCCACACCCCCAATGTTTAAAT
>WAPJ01000033.1 GCA_015520785.1 Candidatus Woesearchaeota archaeon | reverse complement strand
TGGCTTGGTGAGAGTCTCGCCCTCCTCCTCACCTACTGGGAGCGGAACGGGTGGCGTGAGGATGCTGCCATCAGCTTCTGGCAGGTGGAAGCCCGCCAGCCCTACCTCGAGCGGGATGTGATTATGAGCGCATGGAAGACATTCTATCAAAACCCCCAGTCTGCACGGGAGAAGCACGTGCATGCACGCCTCCTCAACCTGCCCTTGCGGAAGCATGCGGCACAGTATAGTAGTGGCATGCTCCGCGCCCTGCAGCGCGAAGCCAAGCGTCACGGCTATGCGAGACCATCAGACCTCCTCGCCACGTTCACGCGTCGGAGGCGGCGTGCAGTCGTGCTCATGAGCGGGGGGAAGGATAGTTTCATGGCACACATTGCAGCAGTGAAGCATGGCTATCACGTGGTAGGCTGGCTGACACTGCACGCGCCCGAGGGAGCCTGGCTGTACCATACGCCCCTCACACGGCTTGTGAGAGGACTCGCAGCAAGCCTCGGCATGCGACTTGAGGAGGCAGTCGTGCCAACCCCAGACCCCCTCGTGGAGGAGAGCATTCTCGCGGACACGCTGAAACGCTTAAAGGGAGCATGGAATGCTGACGTGCTCGTCACGGGCGGGCTTGCCAGTGGCTTCCAGCGGGATCGCATGCTCCGCGCAGCGGAAACAGCGGGTATGAGCCTCTACACGCCCTACTGGCAGGTTAAGCCAGAAGATTATCTTAAGCTCATCCTTCGTGAAGGGGTGCAGGCGATGATTATTCGCACGGCAGCGGAAGGCTTGCCGGAGGGGATGCTCGGCCGCGTGCTTGACGAGAAGCTTATCAGAGAACTTGAGGGCTTGGGCGTGCATGCCACGGGAGAAGGAGGAGAGTATGAGACCTTTGTGATTGACAGTCCCTACCATTCACGCAGGCTCGTGATTGACAAGGCGAGGATTATCATGGACGGGCAGATGCGCACGCTCCAGCCTGAAGCCTACCGGTGGATTGATAAGCGGGAGGCGTCATGATGAGACTGAGTGGTCTTCCACCGTAT
Organism: Candidatus Woesearchaeota archaeon; assembly: GCA_015520785.1. Taxonomy (GTDB): domain Archaea; phylum Nanobdellota; class Nanobdellia; order Woesearchaeales; family WAPJ01; genus WAPJ01. The sequence goes on along the minus strand of WAPJ01000033.1, from coordinate 1,666 downwards.
TGACCATCTCTCAGGGTAAGGATGGATGAAGGGTGAAGAAAGAAGAATGTGAGATTAAGGAGGAAATTCCGGAGGGAGGTTGAAGTGGTGATGGTGAAGCGTATGCGTTCGAGACGAGCATGGGTGAGACGTGTGAAGCGACTTGCTTTGAGGCTTATCCGCTTCGCGGAGAGGATTATCCTCCGCCTCCCGGGACTGGGGGAGCGTGAGCGCATGGTCCGCTACGCGCTCATGGGCGGCATTGGCGTGCTCGCCCAGTTGAGCATGCTCGCCCTCCTCGTCCTACTGGGCGTGCAGAAGGACATGGCAAACCTCTTGGCGATCGAAACGGGTATTCTGACAAGCTTCATGGGGCAGCGTTCATACACGTTCCAGGATCGGAAGGGAAGCTTCCTCCGGCAAATCCTGCAGTTCCACGCGTTCACCCTCCTCGGCGTTCTCGTTCAAATGCTCGTCTTCATCCTGCTGACGGATCATCTGCTCGGGCATGATGCATTATGGAAGATCCTCATGAGCAGTCTGCTCGGCCTCCTCGCGGGCTTCATGGTGAATTATCCGTTGAATAAGCATATCACCTTCCGTGATGAGAAGAGGTGAAGAGCATGGTGTGTGAGGTGAAGCGTGGCGTGCACTGGGCGCGATTGGAGAAGACTCCTGATGGCTGGCGGCTTGAGACGAGCAAGCGCTGTAAGAAGCTTATTGCCCTGGCGGAGCATGCGCGCAGCCTCTTGGAAACGCGGCACCCGCGAAGCCTCACGCGTGAGGACTTCTCTTCTCTCATCCCCTCGCGGGACCGGGAGAAGTGGGAGGACCGCCTCAAGCTCTTGCTGGACGTGTTCAGGCAGTGTGAGGAGTGATTCCTCCTCTTTTTTCCTCCCTCTTATTCTTTCCTTCTTTCCCCTTTCTTAACGTTATCAGTCTCCCCCTTCTTTTCCATATGGAAAAATAATGGTGTTTCTTATTCTACTATTTGAGGGAAGGAGACGGTTATCTTTTTTCTATATGGAAAATGGAAAATTTGGTGGATGGCGGAAGAGTGGAGTGAGCAGGAGAAGGGGATGTGAGGAATAAGCGTGAGGGTTGGGGAGGAGTGCCGTGCTGCCGGGAGGCCGTCTCGCGGGGAGAAGCTGGTTTTCTCGTTATGCGTGGTGCAGCATTGCAACGCGCGTGAATAGGAGGGGTTTTGGAGGGGGCTGGCCTCACGCGTTGCACATCGTTTGAAGAGGCTGGCTGGTATGGTGCTGCACCAGGCAGTCCGAGGCGGTACTCCTCCCGGCATGCACTGGCATTGGGGGTCTTCCTCCCGTGAAGAGGGGAGAAAGGCATATCCAACCCTAAACGGGTATAGGAAAACCTATATTAGTCTGGTCTTTTTAATTTTTATTGTGCTGGAAACGCTTCTTCAAGAGAATCTTCCGCTGCACGCCACAATACGGGCAGGTGATCAGCAGTGTCAAGCCCTTCTCCCGCATGCTCACCCGCCGCTTCGCATCCGGAGGATACACACGGAAGCAGGCCTCACAGAAGCGCATCTTCTCCCCTGCAGTAAGCTTGACATGATACTTCCGCTGATACGGCTTGATCGCGCGCAGACACGCCTCCTCAACAACATGCTCACCCCGCTCCGCGGCTTCCACGGCACGCGAAAGCAAGATGCGTACCGCCT
>WAPJ01000032.1 GCA_015520785.1 Candidatus Woesearchaeota archaeon | reverse complement strand
GGCATTCGCGGAGCGCAAACCATTGCCGTGAATACGGACGCACAAGACCTCCTCTTCACAAATGCTGACGTGAAAATCCTCCTCGGCAAGAATATTACGCATGTGCTTGGCGCGGGGAGTAATCCCAAGCTCGGCCTCCAAGCCGCAAGAGAAAGCAGCGAGGAGATTCGTAAGGCGGTGAAGGGCGCGGATCTCGTCTTCGTCACCGCAGGCCTCGGCGGAGGAACAGGCACTGGGAGCGCGCCAATCGTCGCCCAGATTGCACGCGAGGAAGGCGCGCTCGTCGTGGCAATCGTCACGCTCCCCTTCAGCATGGAGGGTCATCAGCGCTGGGCGAACGCGGTTGAAGGCCTTGAACGATTACAGCATGTTGCTGACACGCTCATTGTGATTCCGAATGATAAGCTCATGGAAATCGCACCCGACCTGCCCATTCCAGTCGCCTTCAAGCTTGCAGACGAGATCCTGACGAATGCGGTGAAGGGGATTACCGAGCTCATCACCACTGAGGGCCTCATCAATCTCGACTTTGCCGATGTACGCACGGTCATGCAGAAGGCGGGCGCAGCACTCATCGGCGTTGGCGAAGCCGAGGGAGAGAATCGCGCGCGCGAAGCCGTTGAAAAAGCCGTGCACAACCCATTAATTGACGCTGATATTAGTAATGCGAAGGGCGCGCTCATCAACATTCAAGCAGGCGACACGCTCACGCTGGCAGAAGCACGCCAAGCAGTAGGGTATATTACGGAGAAGCTGAACGGACAGGCAACCATTATCTGGGGTGCGCGCATCACACCCGACCTCGGGGATCGGATGAAAGTCATGATCATCGTCACCGGCGTGAAAAGCCTCCAAGTCCAGGAACGCGAGGAGGATGTCGAGCTTGAAAACCTCGAGCCGGATGTGAAGCCGCTCAGCAGGCTTGGCATTGACATGATCGAATAAGAAAACTCCTCTCTCTTCGTCTTCCTCCTTTCTCTTTCATCCCTTCCTTTCCTTATCTCTCCCTAACTTGCATCTTTATCCTTATGATTCTCCTCTCCTTCCAGGATGTGATCGTAGAAGTATTCTAAGAAGAATGAGTAAGGATAAACGAGTAGAAGAAGGAAGATGAGAATGCGTAGAGGAAAGCCGTTGAAGGGAAGCCTTACTCTTCATCTTCTCCTTCTTCATCCTGCTGCTTGTACGGGTCGGGGAATTCCTCATCCAAGCGTTTAAAATATGCTTCCACACGCTGGAGGATGGGTTGGATGATGAACGGGAGGATTCGCTCCCGGTAGATCTCGCTCAAGCTTAAATCCTCCGTGATACGATACTGCGTGCCAATCTTCTCAATCAACTGCATCTCGCGTAAGCGTTTCAACTGTCGTCGAATATTGCTCATCGCTACGCCCTGCAATGGTAAGCCCTCCTCCTGCCGGAGGCTCACAACCATTTGCATGACATCCTCCGTCGTAAGCGGCTCGCGCGTTGTCAAGAATACATAGAAAATATCAATAATCACGTCCCGACTATCCCCCGGTTGGAGGAGGCCGAGCGAGAGGCAGAAGCGTCGGACGAGATCACGATCCGTATACGCGTCAGGCTTCTCATACTTGCGCAGCGTGACCTCTGCCAAAGGCGTGTCACGACTCATCCGACTCATACACAGCCTCCACACACGCTCGCCTTATAAAAATTCTGGTTGCCGAGCGCGCAGAAGTTTTTATCACCCGCGAGGAGAGGACTTTCATGAATCAGGATGAGCCGTGCCTATCCCTTTCCTTATCCACTCCATTTCATAGTCCTTTTTACACTCTTCCTTGTGGGATATTAAATGGAGAATGAAGCTTCTCAACGCTTTTGAGGATACACATACCTCCTTCCGGAGAGGGACTCGTAGAAGAGCATATGCACAGACATTTTTTCTAGGCGTTTAGAATGACGAGTGAGGGATAGTATTTTAAAGAAGGATGGATTTTTGTCAGTGCGTATGGAGCAGGGGATGCTTGAACGCGCTTATACGGCCCTCCTCATTCTCACCCTCCTCGCTCTTCTCGCGTCCGGACTCGGCAGCCTGAGTGGCATGGTCGTCTTCACGATCGGCCACACGCAACCACCTATGGAGATCACGTTTAAACACGCACTGTATGGGAATGCGACGATCAGCATTCTTAACGTCTCGACGGGCGAGGAACGCATCCTCTGGCAGCAAGCACTACCCACTACTCAAACACTCTCCTCACTCAATCTGAGCATCACGTATGCGGGGAACTTCACGCTCAACCTCACCCCCCTCTCCCCCTCTCTCATGAATGGGACGAATACAACCCTGAACGCGACAGCATGCAGATTGTATACGATCACCCCGCTGTACGCGTCCGCACGACTCGCATGTCTCGGCAGTCAAGCCTGTTGTGAACGCCTCGGCATGAATGCAAGCCAGGCAATCCTCATTAACCAGACAGTCTATGTGAGCATGCAAGAGCCTGATGGGAATTGGACAAAACCAGTCAAGATCATCCCCGCCCGTGAAGACGTGCTCTGCAGGGAGAATTGCAGCCAGCTCATCCCACCCGGCTGGAGACTCTACTTTACAGGCGAAGCCGTCCCAGCCAGGATCACGTATCCCGCAGAGCCACTCCCACCCTTCCAGGTTGACCTCCTCTCCACTGCGGGGAGGCTGGCAACACTCCGCGTCCAAGCAGTCGCACCAGTCACGCTCCACGCGGGCATGCTGCGTGAAGCATCCTGTAATGGCACCCTCCTCCAGGTGAATGAGACGCTCATCACCACGCCGTGTGACACGCCATACCATCTCCTCGTCGAGGCAGACGAAGAAGGGAGGATTCTCATTGAGGATAATCTCGGCCGGCAGGGCATGCTCCTCGTGAATACGACGATGAACACGGCACACTCCTCTAACCAGTCCTCTTCCCCTCCCTTTCCTCTTACGGGATTGAACGTGACCCTTCAGCTGAGCCGTCTCCCCACGCGAAACCTCACACGCTGCCCATCCATCCTCCCCGCAGGGAGGCTTATCATTCGGAATGCTTCATGGACGGATTGTACGAGTAGGGGGGGCATGGCATCACGGCTTGACGTGCAGGGGAATTTCACACTCCGAGCGAGCAGGCTTAGTATTCCCCTCGGCATGCTCATCCGCACGAATGCCACGTTCACCTGTCAGGAGAGTCTCATCGAGACTGGGCCGATCAGCCTCACGGTTGAAGAG
>WAPJ01000031.1 GCA_015520785.1 Candidatus Woesearchaeota archaeon | reverse complement strand
GGATTATCAGGCTCTTCAACTATCCGCGCGAGTATGTGAAGAGCAACCCCCTCCTCTACCGGTATACGATCTTCACCCCGCAGGAACAGTTGAAGCAGATCCTCCAGGCGAATAGTGAGGAACGCCTCACCCTCTTCCGCAAGCTCTTCCAACTGGAAAAGTATGCGCGTGCACGGGAGAATAGCATGCTCATCGCACGAGGCATCCAGCCTAGGCATGCGGTGGAACGGCTTGACGAGGCACGGCAGCGTCTCGAGCAGCTTGACGCACGGCTCAAGGCACTGCAGGATCATCTCACGCTTCTTGAGGAAGACCTCGCCCAGCGGGAAGAAGCCTTCAGGAAGGCTGAAGCAGCGTATGAAGCCGCTCGCAGGAAGCTGGAGGAAGCAGAGCATGTCAAGCGTGAACGCGAACGCCTCACCGTGGAAGTGGAGCGTGTCACACAGCGACTCGCCCAGATTCGCCAGGCGTACGCACAGCTCAAACCCCTCCTTGAGGAGGAGACCGAGGATGTTGATGTGCTTGAAGCCCGCGTCAGAGAGCTTCGTGAGCGTGAAGCAGGCCAGCAGGAGGAGGTAGGACAGTTACGCGTCATGATCGCCAGGCTTGCTGAGCGGGAGGAAAGCCTCCGGGAGACACCCCCACCCGCACAAGCCGATCTCAGCAAGGCACGTGAACGCGTCAAACACGTCCACGAGGAGCGCGAAGCACGGCTTAAAGAACGGGACGAGGCTCGCGCACGGCTTAGCATGCTCCGCGCACGCCACACACTCCTCACGGAACGCCTCTCCACGCTTGAAGCATCCATCCTCACCGCGCAGAACTGTCCACTCTGCGGTCAGCCGATCAGCCATGAGCATCGGGAAAAGCTCAAGCGCGAAGCAGACAGTCTCCGAGAAGAACTGGAAAAACTCGCTAGAGAAGAAGCCATGCTCACCAAGGAGCTTGCAGAGACTGAAAACACTCTCAAGCAGCTTGAAGAACACGCCAACAGGGCGGAACAAGTGCTTCGCGAGGAGGAACGGAAAGCAGCAGTCTGGGAGGCGTGGGAGAAACAGCAGGAAGAGCGGAAGGGAGAAGTAGAACGGATCCGGCAGAATCTCACTCGTGCGCGTGAACGACTCCGCCAAGTGGAAGACCAGCTCACCCTGCTCCGCGGGGAACGCGAGGCAGCCGAGGAAGCCCTCCGAGAGGCGCGTGAACGCATGCTCGCGGAACGCGAGGCCCGCCTCCTCCGTGAGGAGGAAGAACGACTCACTGATGATCTTAAACGCATGCAGGACCAGCTTAAACGCCTCCCAGAAGTCGTGCTGGGCACACTCCGCGAAGCCCTCCGCGAAGTGGAAGCAGCATTCCGCAGGGCGCGTGAAGCGTATGACACGCTCAGACTCCAGCGTGAACGTCTCATCACGGAACGGCAGAATCTGGAAGAACAGCTGAAAGAGGCTCGGAAAGCGTATGAACACCTCTTGCGTGAGGAGGCAGCCGCGCGTGCGGATGAGCGCTTGAAAGCATGGCTGACAGGCTTCTTCACACCAGTGCTTGAACGGCTTGAAGCGCACGTGCTCGCGCATATCCTCGCGGAATTCTCGTCGCGCTTCTCCTTCTGGCTGCGCATCCTCCTCCCGCAAGCCAGAGCGGTCATCCAGGAGGATTTTACCCCTATCATTTATCTTGATACGCCTGAGCCTCTCGCGTATACGAGCCTGAGTGGGGGTGAGCGGAGTAGCGTTGCGCTCGCCTATCGCTTAGCCTTGTATGATACGCTCCGCATGCTGAACCATGCGATTGCGGGTGTGCTCATCCTTGACGAGCCTACCGAGGGTTTTAGCACGCAGCAGGTGGAAGCACTCATCACCGCGTTTAAACACTTACACGTGGAACAGTTGATCCTCGTTACGCATGAGCCATTGCTCGCGGAGGCGGCGGAGACACGCTTCCTCCTGCAGAAAGAAGGCGACACCACCACGATCACCACTACTTCTTGATGAAAAAGAAGCTTTTTGAATGGCTAAGGAGGAGAATCATTCTAAACCCTCATTCCGAAAGCATTATGCCTTTCAACGAGTAGTATGAGGTGATCATCCGTATGAGCACACTCCTCACAAGCCTCCCCTGGCTGAAAGACTTCATCATTGCCACGGCGTACATCCTCCTCGGTCTCGGTCTTGGTTTCCTCGCGCACGGCATTACGCGCTTGGTCCTTCACGCGCTCAAGTTTGATCAGGCCTTACGAACGCTCGGCGCGGAACGCCTCTTCGGCCAATTGAGCGTTACGAGCATCATCGCTGACCTGGTTGAATTCATTGTCATCCTCGTCTTCTTCATCGAAGCCTTCTACCAGCTCCGTCTTGACGTGGTAGCGGTCACACTCCTCCAACTCCTCCAGTGGATCCCCCAGCTTATCGCAGCCTTCATCATCTTCACCATCTTCTACATTCTCGCCGTCTACGCGCAGCGGAAGCTTGAGGAGAGCCGCCTGCCGAGCGCCACCCTCCTCGCCCATACCGCCTATGTGGGCTTAATCCTCTTCGGCACGATCCTCGGCCTCCGCCAGGCAGGGTTTAACACAGCATTCCTCGAACAGGCAATCCTCATCCTCCTCTTCGCCATCAGCCTCGCCTTCGCGCTCACGCTCGGCATCAGCCTCGGCTTCGCCGTGAAGGATGACGTGCAAGCCTATGTGCATGAGCATGTCCTCGGCAAGCACGAGACGAGAACAGCAGCAAAAAAGTCTTCTCGGCGTGGCAGGAAGAAGAAGTAGAGGAGAATGCCAAGGGCAGGTATTCCGTCCTCTTCCAACTCCTTCCTCCCCTCTCTTCTTTTCATCACCCTTTCTCATCCATAGACGACCTATATAGGAGGGGATGATAACGTGGGGATGGATTGTGAATGAGAAAAGAATAATGCATGTGAGAGCGTGATCCTATGACGGGAGAGATGCGGATCATCTGGACGCGGAAGCCTCGGAAAGCCCGCTTCCTTGTCATCACCTATCCTGGTTTTGGCATGGCAGGCCTCATCGCCACGGACTACGTGCGGAATGAGAAGAACCTGCCCGAGATTGCACGCATCACGACGGGCATGAGCGAGCACGCCTACCTCATCATCCATCAGGGGAAGGAATACTATCCGCTGAGCATCTTTCAGGATGATGACACGCTCATCCTCACCAGCCTGAGCAGCCTGCACGGCCTCGAAGAAGCATTCCTCCAGCTCATCACACGCCTGCATGAAGCATACGCGTTTGAACGCATCCTCATCCTTGACGCATTCTCCCGCCAGTCTGGCGAGGCACGCCTCTACCATCATCCCGACGTGAAGGAAGGCCTCGAGAGCAAGCCACTCCGCGAGGGGGTGATCATCGGCATCTACCCCCTCCTCCGCCTCCATCAGCTACCAGTCAGAGCGTATTTTGCCGAGGCAAGCCCGAATAGTATTGACATCCCCGCCGCGCGCAAACTCCTCACCGCATACCTGCATGAGACCGATCATGAGCTCGACCTCACACAGCTCGGGAGGATGGAAGAAGCCTACAAGCAGCGCGTCCACGAGATGATCCAACGGCAAAAGCACGCGGAGCGGGATCGGCAGCATCAGCATCAATTCTACATTGGCTGAGGAAAGAACTCTTTTCACCCCCAGTTTTCAGGCCGTTTTTTATTACTTTTAATCAAAAAGTCTTATCTTTGTTTAGTAAAAATCTCTGGTTTTTTATAAAAAATTGTGTGTTCTTTTTG
>WAPJ01000030.1 GCA_015520785.1 Candidatus Woesearchaeota archaeon | reverse complement strand
TAAAAGGAGTATGCGGAGCGTCTGGATTCTCGTCCTCCTCACGCTCATCATCCTCGCCGGCTGCAGTCAGACAGAAGATGAATATTCCTCAACGCAAGGCGATACGATACCCCAAGAAGATATGACTCCCCCGGAAGAGACGAGTCAAAGCCTTGGTACGACTCACACTGGAAGCGGGAAGACATACGAGCAGGCTGGAATCCTCGGGAAGAAGCTCACAGTTACATTCTCACGGCATCTGATCGGTATGCCAAAATACCGGCAGGACTGGCGGGTCGTGTACGACTTCACCAGGCCGACACCAACACTCCTCATCCATCGGAAAGAAACATGCGTTCAAGGCTGCAGTCCGGCTATCCCCCAGCAGCGCGAATGGTTTATTGACTATGCCGCGAAGCGCGCGAGAGCACCGGACTGCACGACACCCACTGGCAATCTGAGCGAGGAGGACTGCTTCCTCCAGCCTAACGTGTACAAGTATCATGCTGAAATGTTCGGCATGCTCTACGAGAATGGCGAGTTCATTGATATTGACACGGAAGGACCACTCATCTATCCCGACCTCCTCCGCGACATGCACTATACGGGTGATACGACCTTTAAAGGCGTACCCGTCAAACAATACAAGGACATGCTCGGCACGACCTGGTACGTCTACAAGGATATCATCATCCTCGGCTCTGACAAGCTCAGAGGCTATCTGAACGTGCCAACCGCGAATGCGGAAACCCTCAACGTCAACCTCGGATAAGTTCTCCTCTTCTCACACCCCTCTCTCTCCCTCCTCCTAACACTCCTTCCAGAAGACGAGAGGACTCTCACTCAGCTTCCCTCTCTCTTCCCCCTACTCCCGCATCATCATCAATTCCACTGAGAACAGCATATGACACATCCCAATTTTCTCTGCCATCCATTCGCCAACGAATACCAGAATAATCCAGTAAAACCATCCGATGAATGTTCCACAACCCCTCCCCATGAAGCGAAATTTTAAAAGACACGATGGGTTGTCAGGCTGGCATGCCTTCGTAGCTCAGCCGGTAGAGCGCCACCTTGGTAAGGTGGAGGTCGCGGGTTCAAATCCCGCCGAAGGCTCATGTTCCCCCTCCTCAGTGGTTATTCATAGGAATTTTTTTATACTCTGAGGATTCTCATCTCCCTATGCGCTTGAAAAGTGCCGCCAAGATCGGCATTCTCACACTGGCAAGCCTGCTCAGCGCATGTACCACAAGCACCGGTGGAAGTCCAGGAGGGGGTACGCCACTCATCAGGCCGAAAGCAGACGAAACAGTCCTCCAAGACCTTCCTCTTGAGTTCACCGTGCAGAATGCACTCGGCGAGTGTACCATCACACTTGACGGCGAGCCGCATGTTGATTATACCGGCCAGCCCTACACGCTCCAGGGAGACAAGCTCACGCTGGATGACCTGCCGAATGGCGAGCATGCCATTGGCGTGCAGTGTGCGAATGGAAGTGCAAGCACACGGGTTACGATCAGCGTGCCCGACGGTATCACGTATGAGACTGGGAGCGCGCAAGCCTACGCTGATAGTCTCGGCCTGGGCGTGGATACCACGCCCTTCGACAGTGATAGGCACTTCACCAGCTGGGAGAAAGCCTACCTTGGCCTTTTAGAAGCGATCAAGCGTGATGGTCGTTTCACAGAGGAAGATTTGAACGCGTGGATGCAGTATGCCGGCAAGACTGCTGGGCCCATGCTCGTCCGCAGCGTACAGGAAACCTTTCAAAGCTGGAAGGACATGGTCCAGTATGAATCCTGGCTCCGCTTCTACCCGGGCGTGAATGGTGCCTTCACCCTCACCGGCTTCCTGGAAGGCTGGAGCCTCCCCGCCCGCGTCGCAGACCCGAGCATTGGCGGTGTCCAACGCTTGAATAACTATCCGATCAACTATGCTGCCAGTCATCTTGACAATATGAACTGGGATCCAACCTTTGAAACATACACGTCTTGTTTTGATATCTTCACGCCATATAAGGATCATGGCTCAGGAGAACAGCATGATGAAGGAATGAACTTCCCCTTTTATATTGAATACATGGACATGGCACGCAGGCCTCACTACAACTATGGCCATCCCTTCCTCCGCGCCGCAAAGGTCATGAATATTACTGAGCACGTGTGGGATGAGCGAGACCAGGGAGGCTATATGTGGAGGGAGTTCAACTATACTGTGCGGGCTTACGTCCCTTCTTATGATAGACGGATATTTGACACGCCTGACCATTACCTCTATGCGACTATCTCTCACGTGGTCCATCCAACGGATAACATAGCGCGCGTAGAAGACATGCCCTACCAGGAAGGAGACTGGGTGCCCTATCGTGGTGTTTTTGGTATTCTTCACTGGCAGCCTGTAAGCGCCTTTAATGGTGATCTCTTCATTTACACAGAAGGAGAGGGTATGCCTTACACCGTTCCCTTTGAAGAGTATGATGGGGTTCGGCATTATACCGCGTATGGGATTGACCCTGTCTGCGCAGCATGGTACCCTAAAGACCCCTCAAATCCGTTTACGGGGTTTAACTTTGGCTTTACGGATGTCCGATGGACGCAAGACCCAACAATCTTTGCCCCCCTCCCAAATCGGAAGACCGGCCAGTGGGACCCCGTCCCAACACGCTAACACTCCTTAACCGATACATTTTTAATTCTCCGAGGAGTGGTTTAGTTCATGCAAGGAGCCATCCGCATCCATCCTATCATTAGGATACTCTTTCTCCTCATCATCTTCAGCATTCCTCTGAGTTTCCTTGTCAAAGCAGGCGTCCTCTGGATCAGCCAAGAGCGGAGCGGAAGTGGAACCAAGTTTATCCTCAACTGGGGGCAGGGTTGTGAGGGAGGGGTAGGGCCGGCACAATGTGCTCCTGTTAAGCCAAAGTATTGTCCTGCGAGTAGTACGGGGAATACTCCTCTCATTGATAATTGCCAGGAATGCGGATGTCCTAAAGATTATGAGTGTAAGCCCTGATGGGAGCTGTAAATTATGTGAGAATCCATGTGCGGGGAATCCTTGTGGGACTTGTGAGGATTGTAAGATTATAGATAGGTGTGCTGGGACGTATAAGTGTGAGACACGTACGCCTTGCTGTCCGAATGGCGTGTGTGAGAGTAGTGAGGATTGCAGTAGTTGTAGTGCAGACTGCGGCTCTTGTCCGTCGTGTGAATGCCCCCCATCAGGCTGCAGCTGTACGTGTGACCCTGGATACTCTTGTTATTGTGATGATAGCGGCTCGTGTATTTCCCCTTCACAATGCTCATATAACTGTGAGGGGGGTCTGTAAGAGAAGCTTCTGAAGAAGGGTGGACGGTATGAAACTGCATTTGAACAGAACGCTTTTCCTTTTCTTCTTTTTGTTTCTTTTTATTATCTTTATCGCGTATCGGCTTTTTTACCCTCCTCCATCTTCTCTTAGTGAGGAGTATAAAGGTTTTATTTTGACGAGTGTACGAGAATCTTTCCTCTCATTGAAACGGCAAGGTATTATCTCTCAAAGTTTTTCCTCTTTTCCCATTCCCGTTTCGTCTCGCTTTAAGGGGGATACTGTTTGCTTTTTTCATCCTATCTTTAATCGTACACTGAATACGTCTGAAGTTCCTTTTCTGAATGGAAAAGAAGGATGGTTCATTGGCGTTACACGTGAAAAACTACTTATGAGTCATAATCTCTCTTTCTGTTATCCTCAGTCTTATCGTGCAGTGTATCTCTTAACAAATGCAACACTATCCATGACGAATGAAAGCCTTTCTTTTCTTCTCCAAATGGGTGTTCCTGAACCGTCTTCGGTTGAACACTATCCCGCTCGTGAATTCTTTCTCCCTACTACTCCTGTCGCTCCTTCTTTCACTGATGCATACCTCGTAAGAAGGGCTTCTTCTTCTCTTGTCTTTCTTGTTGGGAGCGTAGAGAATAATACGGTTCTTTTCTTCTATTCAATGCCAGCTGACACGCTTCTCCAGGTCCAAGGATAAGTTTTGACTTTTAAGTGGCAAATAAGGGATACTTTTATTAACCAGCATGTTCTTGCCGATTCTTATGCGGAAAGGCCTGAAACGCTTACTCCTCGCTGCAGCAGCCTCGCTCAGTCTCTTCGGCTGTTCAGGGAAGCCTACTCAACCACTCCCTCAGCCAGAGTATGAATGTATACCTGAGAGTGCGGTCTCTTATGCAGCAGAAAAGGGTCTTTCCTTTCTCCCCGTCAGTCGTATGGATGAGACGGAAGGCTGTATGACGCGAGAAGAACAACGCTTCCTTGATCTTCTTGCGTATGCGTATGAGCACCACTATACTGATCGGGATTCTCTTGAGGAGATCATTAATGCATTCCCAACCATAGGTCCTGCAACGGTAAACGCGCTCGCCTTCTCTCTCATCGGCTTTGAGAATGATCGTGCCGCACTCGCAGCGGGTGGTGGTAGTCCTGATGATCTCGGCCCTTTCACAGTCTCTTCTATTGGCATCTTCCCCGTGCATGATAACCAGTTCGTCAAGACGCTCACGGTTAATGGTGTGACGTATACTGCTCCCATCCTCTTGGAAAGATTCGGCTTGCCCTCCGCATTCGCACTCCCAGAGAATAATCCTGATATTCTTCCTGCGAACGCCTATCCACCTTTTCCTGAGACGGACATGCCCGGCGTTCCCGACTGGGCGAACATGGATGATACGCGCATCGTGAATGCGTTTACACTTCTTGGCTGTTCACAGTGCGTGTCCAGTGAGAATGCCCCCTTCACGAGTTTTGACCTTTCTCTCCTTAGAGGCTGGCGATATGATCCAGAGGCGGAACGAATAGTCTATGAGATAAAAGAACGACAAACCTTTTTCGCTTCCCTCGCACCCGCCGTCGTTACTCAAATCTATGCGGATACGTCCTATCAGAACCCTGATCCCGACTTGATTAAAACAGGCGTAGTTCCTCACATGACGTTTGAAGTCCGCCTCCGGCAGAAGATTGATCCCCGCGATTATCCCCTCTATGGTGATCCGACAATCCCCTATATTGACTATGTTTTTGTTCACGTCCTCCCAAGGCTTGCGCCTGATGCACGCGCCTCTGATTTTCCCTTCAAGGAAGGGGATATCCTCGAGCCGGGTGAACGCATTGGTATTATTGACCCCTATCTCGGACCAGCCTTTGAACTTGACTTGAACTATTCCATTCCACGTTCAACACAACTCGCCCAGCATTTCGGCCTCCCCCAATTCCCCGAAGGCTTTCCGGAGGAAGCACTCCTCGACTGGCTTATCAGTAAACTCTATGAGGAGGGCGTCCGATCAGCACCATCCCCCTACCCGCAAGGATACCTCTTCTACCGTCCGACGAATCCTCGCTATACGCATGGTCCTGGTGGGATGAAGAATCTGGGCGTGTGGCGTCCATTGGCTGTGGACTGGTCGGATGGTGATCGGCACTATCTCAACCTTCCCTAGCTTTTCTTCAGCCAGATGCTGATGAAAGCAGTATGAAGAACGGTTTTTTCTGGTCTGGCCTTGCGCGTGGTGACTTGCCAGGAGCGTTTGGGGAGTTCAAACGTTTCCACGTGCTGATAGTATCCTCTCAGTTCTTCGTGGAGGGGGTTCTGCTGGGTGACGTGGGGCGTGTAGATGATCATCCACGCGCCAGGAGCGAGATGTGGATGAATGCTCAGGGCTTTCCCTCCTGCTTCTGGCAGGTCGAGGAAGGCGTGCGTGAAGCGTGGAAAGTCTCCCTCCCTAATGGCTTCCACTGGTTTTTGGATGAGGGTGATATTCTCCCCATAGCCGAGACGTCTCAGCTTTTGAAAGTTCTTCTCGGCGATGCGCGCGTGCGCTTCACGTGGCTCGAACGTATACACGTGCTTGGCGAGGAGGCTGTATGCTGCCGCGCTCCCACCACTCCCCGTACCAGCATCGAGAATAATCCCATCCTTCATACCCGTGCGATATGCAATGTAGGCCGCGTCTTTGAGGGTGACGAGCTGTGCACCCCGCTGGAAGTGCCGGATCACGTCACTCACTGTCGCTTCATACACGATCGTTTCTCGTTCAAGGCTTTTAATAATCCCTCCATTCTCTGCTTGTTGTATTTCCTCCTTCTTGACGCGGCCGTGGGGCGTGTCAACATCCTGATGCTGCCAGTAGAGTTTACTCTCCCATCCCGCTTGGACGAGATAGTAGGGTGGCGTGACCATGTATCATCCATCATTTTCTTCCCTTTTAAGAGGCTTTTTCTTCCTGGATGATTGTTTTTTCTTCCTTATTCATACTGTTTTTCACCGTTTTTTCTCTGTCTGAGGAGGCGACGAAGAGCGGGGGCTTCTCTTTTCTCTCCCCGTCTTTCTTTTTGGAATGAGTTAGAGGGGAAGCATCAGTCTGAGCGACTGTTACCCTGTTGAGAGGAATGGGAAGAGTAAGATTCATAAGAGACTGTTTCGTTGTGATGCGTATGGTTTCCCGGCGGACAGTGCTTAGGGCAGGACTCGCGGCTCTTGGAAGCACAGTCCTTCCTCGTATGGTGCGTGCTTCTTCGGAAATCCCTGCTTCTGGAGAGGTGGATCCTCATGCCTTTGCGAAGCGTCTCGTCTGGACTGATGCTTTTTGGCGGGAGCGTGCAAGCGTTGAATTACGGATTAACAAGGAGGGAGTAACGCTTCCTGAGGTTCTTGAAGGCTATGAGCAGCGGTTCGCACTGCTCGGCGCGCCGACTGGTATTTGGTATGACCCGTATGATCCTGAGGAGGATTTTAGGATACTCTTCGCATCCTTCCACACGCTCGGCGGCATCTTCCTCATGGACAGGCGGGGAGCATACTATCCCTGGTGGGGCTGGTTTACCGCTTCGCTCCCCGATGATGTCAAGCCGGGAAGGCGTATCCCGTATGATTTTCCCGTGCGCTTGACGCATGTCCCTTTCACTCAGCCATCCTTGGAATATCAGCTCTTCTCTCTTAATAAGGACATGCCAGAGACGCTTGAAAACTGGCGAGAATTTGGGGGTGTTTTCACTGCTCTCGCACATATTCCAAGGCCCTTCTGGGCTGGTGCGCCACCCGTACAGGCCACGCCACTCTCCTGGCGGGGGATAGACGCGCTCCTCGTCACACTCCCATTGAATATTCCCTTCTATGAGGCGCGCGTGGAGGAGGGGCTGTTCACGCTCGATCTGCTCGTGGGTAAACCGCTCTTCCCTGCTCTTCTCGGAGTGTATGTTGACGGCCGGCTTGACCGTGTCGCACTCTTCCACTCTAAGATTAACCCTTCCTATAATTTCTCCTGGATGCGGCCTTTCACTTTCCACGCGTACCTTGGCTCTGAGAGAATGTTTACGACGCCCCGCGGACGGCAGCCTGAAGACTTTACCGTCACGCAGGCGCGCATCCAGCTCCGCGTGAGTGGCGCGAAGCGCGTGAGCGTCTATTATGACCCCCACTATAGGGGGTATGGTATCCCGACCTTTCCTTCCGAGGAGCGTGACCTCACCTTCCCCCAGCAGAATCCACGGGAGCGTATCCCGCTTGAAGACGCACTCAACGACCCTTTCATCCTCCCACGAGCGTATCCCGTTGAGGGCGCGCGTGCGATCGGGAATATCTTCCCACGCTACGCGTCCTTCCCTGCTGGGAGGGAGTATGCGAAGAGGTTCTCTTATCCTCGCAGGGTTTTTATACGCGACCTCTCTGACGTGGAGAGAGACTGGTATGCGCCTCGCGAGGAACTCCCACCAGGCTATCCGACGCGGGATCCTGACGCGTATCGGCTTCGGGAAGTCTACGCGGCCTTCCCCCTGGCAGTCCGCTTTAAGGCTTAGGGGAGTTGTTTGAACACCGTCAGGAGGAGGCCCCATTCGAGGAAGATGAGGATCACCGCGAGGGTGAGGAGGCTTTGCCCGAGGCTGATGGGTGTGAGTTGTTCCGCCTGGCTGAGGATCGTCTTGAAAGCCTGGTCAAGATCTTCACGCTGTGTGATATGATAGTATGATCCCCCAGTCTGATTGGCAATCCACCGGAGTGTTTCCTCATCCAGTCCTGCGAGGAGGTTCCCCGTGATGAACTTCCCCTGCTGGGTGCCGATGCCGAGCGTGTCAATAATAACATTCGCATCCCGTGCCTGTCGCACAGCCTCCTCGAGACTGGTCGGCTGGGTCTGCCGTCCGTCCGTGATGAGGATAACCCTCCTTGGGAGCGTGTCTTCTGACTGGAGGAGGTTAACACTCTGGATGATCGCGGCGGCAATATCCGTCCCGCTTAATTCCCTAATACGAATATCCGCGAGACGTGCGCGCACACTGTGAATATCCGTGGTGAGGGGGCTTTCAATACTGGCAAGCCCGCTGAACGTGATGAGCGCAGCCTTACTCCCGAAGGGGAGTTGGCGGAGGAACGCGTCCGCTGCTTCACGCGCGGCTTCAAAACGACTGGGCGGGATGTCCTTGGCGAGCATGCTCGTACTCGTGTCTAATGCGAGCACGTAGGCTGCCGCGCCCGATGATTGCGTGATCCAGAGGATTGGCTGGGCGAGCCCGAGGACGAGGATCGTATACACGATAACACGATAGGTGAGGAGGCTCCACTGGCCGCTCACGCGGAGCGGGTTAATCCTCCCCTGCTTGCTCTGGAGCGTGACGACACGTTGGAGGGCTTCAAAATTCGCGTAGAGGAGTGCCTTCTGTCTGGCCGCGCGCGTACTATACAAGTGCATGATAATAATGAATGGGAGGCCGGTGAGGAGGATGAGCATGACCGGCTGTTGGAAAGTAATGTTTACCATGCGCATTCACTCATGGTTGTGTGAGCGTGATGGTAATCGTCCCATTCTCGTTCGCAACACGATAGGTTGGGAGGCTTTCCACGCCCGGCAGTTGGATGCTCGCATTCACAAGAGCATCCACCCGTCGCGTCGCGGTAGTGAGTGTTCCATCAGGCGTGCGAATCGTGAGGAGGATGTATCCGTCACCACCACTTAGATTATAGGCTGTTGGTGGGGTGGGGATGGTCATGCTCCGCACACTGCCAGGACCCTCCCAGCTCACGGTACGGATCATGCGTGTGAGCGTGTCAAGCAAGCGTACCGCCTCACTACTCGAGGCTTGCAGGCGCGCAGTCCTGACCTGGTCCGTGATGATGAGGAGGACAAGGCTTAAGGCTATGAGGCTGAACGCGGTTATGATGAGGTATTCCATGCTCGCCTGGCCACGCCGCATGCACCATCCCAATGCAGGACTGCTTTTTAAGCCTTCCACTCACTCCTCACGAGGAGAGAGGCTGCTTTTCCTTCTCTTCTCCATTTCCTTCCTTCTTCTTCCCTTTCTCATCAGACTGCTTCCTCGTCTTCTTCCTTCCCATCCTTCACATCCTTTCTCTCCCTCCCTTTTTTTTCTTGGAGGTGATGCGGTTGGATGACATCCTCTCAGAGATGGAAGCGTACGTTCTCTTTCAGGACGGATGCGCTCTAAGTGAGATGAGGGTGTGAATGATGATGCACGCGTAAAGAAGGGTGTATGAACGCGTCATGCTGTGCCAACCCGCGTGTGATAACGATAAGCCTTTTAATTCACAGGATGGTTGGGTGTGACGCGGTGATCAGCGCAATGGTAAGGATCGTCTTTTTCGACATTCAAGGCTGGGAGAAACCCCTCCTCCGGAAATTATTGAAGGGACATACGCTCGTCTTCCAGAAGGAGTCCCTTACTGAGGAGACCGTGAAGCTTGCACGCGGAGCGCGTATCATC
>WAPJ01000029.1 GCA_015520785.1 Candidatus Woesearchaeota archaeon | reverse complement strand
GGATAGGATGCTTGACCTGGAAGCGTATGGGAAGCCTGGCGCGGTAGCGGTTGATCCCGTGGAGAAGAAGCCACTCTACCATTTCATGCCCGGGACGCGTGTGCTCAGTCTCGGCACGTATGGGTGTAACTTCTTCTGCAAGTTCTGTCAGAACTGGCAGCTCAGCCAGGCGTATCGGCTCGGCCTGCCACGCGAGACGTATGACCTCCCACCTGAAGCGGTTATCCGGCTGGCGCGTGAGACAGAGTCGCAGGGGATTGCCTATACGTATAATGAGCCCGTCACATGGATTGAATACGCGCATGATAGTAGTCTCCTCGCACAGCCAGAGTATTATACGGTCTTCGTGAGTAGTGGGTATGAGACATTGCAAGCATGGGTGTACATGCATGGCTTGCTTGATGCGGCGAATATTGACTTGAAAGCGTTTAGTGAGGAGTTCTATCGGGATATTGTCACGGCACGCCTCCATCCCGTCCTTGAGAGTATTCAGCATGCCAAGGAGCTTGGCTTCTGGATCGAGCTGACCACGCTCATCATCCCCGGGTATAATGATAGCGAGGATGAACTCCGACGGCTTGCGCGTTTCATTGCACGGCTCGACCCGTTCATCCCCTGGCATGTCACGCGTTTCCATCCGGACTATCAGATGATGCACGTCCCACCCACACCCCTGGAACGCTTGAAACGAGCGTATGAGATTGGTCGTGAGGAGGGGCTCAAGTACGTGTATATTGGGAATATCCGGACGGAGGAGAATCATACGTACTGTCACGCGTGTGGTGTCAAGCTTGTTCACCGTGAGGGTTTTGCCACGCTCGTCACGGATCATTTCGACCTCGCGGAAGGAAAGTGTAAGGCGTGTGGCGCGCGCATCCCGGGCGTGTGGAATCCCGCACAGCTCAAGGCTCATCGGAAGCAGAAGGCGGAAGCATTGAGCGCGTTCCTCCGCACGCTTCCCGAGGAGAAAAGAGGTGAGATGGAACGCATTCTCAAGGAGAGCGAGAAGCCCGCAGGAGAGGGAGTGAGCAGTCAAGAACATGAGAAGAATGGGGAAGAGAGGGAAGAAGGAAAGGGAGAATAGGATGGTAAGGAAGGAGATAGAATAGGTATCCGCCTCTCTCCTTCTCCATACCTCACCATAGTACCCCTCCTTAAAGGGGAGTATTTTCAAATCATCTACCTTGGAGATCATTTTCTTCCTTGTTTCCTTTACACTCTTTCCTCTTAAATCAGCCGCCTCTGAAAAGTGGGGGAGTGCATTCTCCTGTCTTACGCGTAGCGTTCATCCCCTTCGGGAGTAGCATCCTCCCACGCGGGAGCCTGAAGGATGTTCTCCCGGCTGAGATGCTTGACCATGTCCGGTTCTTCAAGCGTATAGCCGTGCTTCGCATAGTATTCGCGCACGCCAATCCCGCTGATCACGCGGAGGGTTTTCACGCCCTGCTTCATGCTGATTTCTTCTGCAATGGCAAGGAGCCTTCGGCCAATCCCCTGATGCTGGACTGCACTGGCATGCTCATGCACGCGTAATGCACGACCATACACGTGGAGTTCTCTCACGAATGCCTCTTCTCCTTGCACGTTCAGCCTGAGGAAGCCTGCAATGCCATGCTCGTCCTCAGCACTGATGAAATACTCCCAGCCGGGAGTGAGCGGGTAGCTTCTGACGAGGAAGCGTGGCAGAGCAATCATGCTCGTCTGACGGCAGCGGATACACTGACAGGCCAAGCCCTTCCGATGCATGTGTTCGTGAACTTTCTGTCGGAGGTTGCTGATGCGTACGCCCGCTATCGCGAGCTGGGGTGGGATGTCACGTTGGACGCGCATGATCCGCACGTAGGATGGCACCCATGCTTTAAACGCGGTGAGAAGCCTTACAAGATCCTCCTCATGGAGGGGCGTATAGTTGCCTTCAACATACCAGTCGTACAAGCGCGTGCCGGGGAAGACCATTGTCGGGTAGATCTTGAGCATGTCGGGGCGTAAGCGTGCATCCGTATAGAGTTCTCGCAGAGCGGCATGGTCAAGCGCGAGACTACTCCCGGGGAGGCCGGGCATCATATGATAGACGATCTTGAAGCCGTGCGCGCGGAGGATGCGTGATGCGCGCAAGGTATCCTCATGCGTGTGTGGCCGTCCATTCGCGAGGAGGATGCTCGTGCGCGTATGCTGCACGCCAAGCTCGACACGCGTAACGCCCAGTCTGCGGAGTTCGCGTGCATGCTCGTGCGTGATCATCTCAGGCCGGGTTTCAATACTCATCCCAATGATGCGGATGCCCGCGTGCATGTTCTCCACGATTGCTTCCTGGAGGCTTGCCGTCTCCCGCTGCTTGAGGGGGAGGACTGCCCTGATGAACTGCTCCGTGTCATGCTTCTCCCACGTCAGCCAGTTGTAGAAGCGCTCATACGAAAAGCCCGTGGGCGTGGTGAAGAGGCGTGCGAACGTGTTCACCGCGCGATACACGTCCCGAATAAAAGCCTCACGCATTGCTCTCGGATAGTCGCTGAACGTGCCGCCCATGATAATAACGTCAAGCTTGCCCGGCTCATGGCCAGTCGCGGCATACTGCGCGAGGCGTGCGAATACTTGCAGGTAGGCGTCATAATTCAAGCGTTTGGCGCGCATGCTGGCAGGCTCATTCCCCGTATAGCTTTGAGGGACATTCCCATACACGCTCCCCGGCCCGCCGGGACAGTAACTACACCCGCCATGCGAGCATGCGAGGGGTGGGAGCATGACGGCGAGCGTTTGAATCCCGCTCAAGCTCCTGACGGGCTTGATACGCAGGGCTTCCAAGGCTTTTCTACTCGCCTCCGGCTGCTCTGCCCAGGGGAGGTAGCGGATTGCCTCTGGCAGCGTGGGAAGCCGTGGGAGGCGTGCAGTCGCGCTCGCTTCCTTGAGGAGTTGGACGAGCCTTTCGCGTGGCACGCCCTGCAGTGCGCTTCGTGCGATACGCCTGAGCACGTCCTCACGCGTCCTGA
Source organism: Candidatus Woesearchaeota archaeon (assembly GCA_015520785.1). Taxonomy (GTDB): domain Archaea; phylum Nanobdellota; class Nanobdellia; order Woesearchaeales; family WAPJ01; genus WAPJ01. The sequence goes on along the minus strand of WAPJ01000029.1, from coordinate 1,626 downwards.
CTGGTTCTTCCACGAGCATGAGGGTTGTGAGTGTGAGGATGGGTTTTTATGAGTGCTTCGGTCAGCAAGGGCGTATGTGGAGAGGATGCTCTCCTCCATCCCGCCTCGCATCCCCGGGCGCAGGGGTTGCTTTTTCGTAGGATTGCCTTTTCTTTCACGTTCCCGCTGAGAACGTCTTCTCGTGGTTCGTGTGGTAAGAGAGTATGCTTCTTGGAGCGTATGCGGGAGATGGGGAGGGATTAAGTTTTGGATGTAATGCGTGGGGAGTGGAGGGATGAGGGAGTGAGCAGAGGGGGGTGTATGAGGAGGAAAGAAAGAGTGGAGAAGGGGGAATGCGCGGAAGCTGATGAGAAAAAGAGGGAGGAAGTGAGAGGGGAGAGTGAGTTGAAAAGGGAGAGTTGAAAAGGGTGGAAGGGGTGATGTGTGAGGACTGGTGAGCATGGGGGGAATGGGAAGGCTAGGCGGGGCGTCGCGTGTCACGAGGAGAGGGCTGGGAGATGATCTTGCTCAGTTCGAAGAGGATGTACGCGCCAATGGAGAGGATGGTGAGGAGGAGCCAGTCTCCTAGCGTGAGGCTAGTCGTGTGGAAGACGCGCTGGAGGAAGGGTATGCTTATAATGAGGTACTGGGCGAGGATGCTGCTCGTCACGGCGAGAATAAGCGGGAGGTTTGTGAATGGGTTGAGCTTGCCGAAGGGTGTGAGGCTTCGCGAGCCGAAGACCGCGGCCATTTCCGCGAGGACGAGCATGGTGAAGGCCATGCTCCGCGCATGAGTCACGCCCTGGGGGAGGCTGGTCAGGTAGACGCCGAGCGTGAGGCCTGCGAGGATGAGGCCGAAGAGGATAATGCTCAGGATTCCCTCTCGGTTGAGGGGCGTGTCATGCTTCGCCCGGGGCTTCCGGCGCATGATATCCCTATCAGGCGGCTCGCTTGTCAGTGCGAATGCGGGGAGCCCGTCAGTGAAGAGGTTCATGAGGAGGAGTTGGATGGGGAGGAGTGGGAGGGGGAGGTGGAGCATGACAGCCGTGAGGATGGTGATGAGCTCGCCCATGTTACAGCTGATGAGATAGCGCGTACTCTTCACGATCTTATCATAAATATTCCGTCCCTCTTCTATCGCGCTAATAATACTCGCGAAATTATCATCCAGGAGGATGGCATCACTCACGTCCTTCGCGACTTGCGTGCCCGATCCCATGGCAATCCCAATGTCCGCCTTGCGGAGTGCTGGCGCATCATTCACCCCATCCCCCGTCACGGCAACAATCTCCCCCTCATCTTGGAGGAGGCTGACAATCCGGAGCTTCTGGAGGGGATGAGAGCGGGCGATAATCCGTGTCCTCCCGAGCTTCTCGCGGAGTTCACGATCCGTCATCCGGTCAACCGTGCTCCCCGTGAGGATAAGATCTCCTTCTTCGAGGAGGCTGATGCTCTTCGCAATAGCCCTGGCGGTATGCGGGTTATCCCCCGTGATCATGATGACGCGTATGCCCGCCTGCTTGGCTGCGCGTATCGCGCGTGGCACGTCCGGGCGTGGCGGGTCGATCATCCCCACGAGACCATACAAGGTAAGCCCATGCTCGGCTTCACGCTGACTCTCCCGCTTCACCGGCCTCCCCGCGAGGG
>WAPJ01000028.1 GCA_015520785.1 Candidatus Woesearchaeota archaeon | reverse complement strand
TCCTGCCTCATAGGAGGGAAGGTCGTCTCCATCCAACCGTCCACGCCTTCCAAGGTGATCCTACCGCCGAGAGGAGTGAGAACATCACCCGTCAAAAACACTGTAGGAGGAAGAAACACCCCCAGGAGATTCTCAGTCGTAAGCTCCACACCCTCCGGAATCATACCACGCTCACGCATCACCACCCAGACACGCCAATTCTGCTCAAGAATACTATATTCTAATGACGTCACATTCCCAAAACTCCCACTCTTACCCGGAACATCAGGATCCGCAGCAAGCCGATACACTAAACGCTTCGCCTCACCCACACCCAAATCCTCATTCTTCAAACGAACAGCAAGCCACTCTAAGAATTCCCGATCACGACGCTCCTGCGGCACACCATACACATCATACCCCACAATACGACCCTCAAGAGGAGACTGGCCACCACGCACACAACCCAGCACGGCAATCACATCATCCAAAGAAGAAGGAATACCAAGCTCACGCGCAAAATCAACAGCAACATTCTCATCCCGAGAAGGAAGGACACACGACCCACTGGAACCACCACCGACAGGCTGCTGTCCGCCACACCCTGCAAGCAAAGCTGCGCTCGCTGCTAATACCCAGAGACCGCGCTTCAAGCCACGCATGAGGATGGAAGGACACACGGAACATATAAACATTACTAAAGAAACTACTACAAAGTTAAGAAAACATAGCTTTGATGTTTGTGTTAAAAGGAGAAAAGAGCGTATTTACCAGGGCATCACGCCTGGAGGGAGTGTAATGGTAATATCCGGATTTGAGGGTGGGAATGCTTCAAGTTGGCCAGTATTATTCCGTGAAACGTATGCGGGAGGAGCGAGGAACGGATAGAGGAGATCCCACGCGTTCCGTTCAGTGTTAAAGCGTGGGATGCCGCGTAAGCGCGGGTCGAGACTGAAGAAGGATTGGGGTGGTGCGCCGAAGAAGGGGGAGGACCAGTCATACGCGCGGGGATTATTCGGATCGATCACGAACGCGTCCATCCCACGATCTGCGAGTGAGTATCCGACAGGATACTTTTTACTCGTAATGATCCAGTCGAAAACGATGAGTCCGGCTCCATCAACCAGGGTGCGGTTAAGATACGTAAGGTTTTCAAGGCGTCCATCAGGTCTCACGGAGAGGGGTGGGATAATCGCGCCTTCCCGTAGGAAGGGGGATGGTTCTTCAGAAGGAGGTACGACGATATGTCCAATGGAAAAATAAAGATCGGGTATGGGTGCAATCTTCCTGGGGAGGTCTTTAAGCGTGAAGACGATGCTATACTCTGTCGTGTCTGGAACGTAGGGTGAGGGATAGGAGGAGACCCATGTGACCTTGGCTGGAATGGTGAGGGGATAGTAGAGACGTGGACCATCCGCAGTTGGAGAGGGGCCGGGCGTGGAGAAGGAATAATCATATCCCTGGCCGGGCATTTCAGCATCAGTTGCTTTACGCGGATCCGAATCTGGTGAAAGAGGGAGGAATGCGAAGAATGTTTTATTCTCCTTGGTGAGGGCGGGGAGGCTTGGGCTTCCAAGCGCGATAAAACCCTCCGCTGTCCGACCGTAGAAGGGCGGGAATGGGGTTGTATCCGCGAAGCTTGCAAAACTCAATGGGAACCAGGTAGCAGTCAGATCACGGAGGAAGAGCTTCTGGTCAGGAGGAATAAGCCCTCGTTCTTTCGCCAGGTGGAACGTGTTCACCGCGCTCACAACAGCATCATACACGGTTGTCTCCATACTCCACTTACTCTCACGTAATGCGGGATTATCTTGGACTTCTGTGGCGAACCAGACGAGTGCTTTCCGAGCAGTATCCTCTGAAAGCTCGTCTTGATCCATGAGATCCTTAATGAGGCGGAGCCATTCGGCATCCTTCTCATCCTGAGGAATGCCGTATAAGCTGTACCCCTTCAGAGGCCCTGAGAGTGTGCAATCATACCCATAGAGGGCTACAGCATCGTCTAATGAGGGGGATCCTCCAAGATGTCTCCATTCCTGAACGGCAATATTCTCTTCGAGTGGGACATGCTGACAGGAAGGGGATTGAGAGGGCAGAGACTGCTGCCCCCCGCATCCTGCAAGGAGGGCTGCCGTCGCGGTGAGTGCGAGGAGGCCACGCTTCAAGCCACGCATGCGAAGGGGTAGGAGAAGGAAGAATATATAAAACTTCCCAAAAACTACTACTGTAGAGTTAAAAATCATTAAGGTTGGATGCAGGTTGGCGGTTCAACCAGTCCCTGAGGCCAGGATGCATTCATGAAGGAAAGATACGCATCATACCACGCCGGCTCCTGCACGCGGAATGCTTCAAACCGAGCATCCCAGTCTGAAAGCATGGTTTCACCCACCATGAGCACACGCTCCGAGAGGGGGATAAGAAAAACCACGCCGAGAGACTCGTTCAGCCTACTCACAATACTCACACCATTCTCGCCTGAAGGCGCTGCCCGGCTGAAAAAGCTTGCAGGATAGACTGCCAAGCCATCCCGCTCACTATTCTCTTGTAACACGTCAACCAGCCTGAACGCACTCTCATTCAGGATGAGAAAGCCAAGCCGCGTCCCATCCTCCTCTACCGCATAGCCGAGGAGAGGATGACACGAAGCATTCAGCGAGAGACATGGGTTGAACGGCTCAGCCAGTCTCACATCCGAAAGGTTATTCTCCACCAGCCAGACGAGAAGTGCTGTCTGTGCGAGCGACACATCCCCGCTCAGATTCAAGCATGCTACTTCCTCTGAGGGAGGAGCCTCTCGTGGGAAGAAGATGAGAAGAGCTAGAAGGAGGGCGAGGAAGAGCATGCTCAGGAGGAAGTCCCGTCTGATCCGCGCCGCGTGCATACGCAGAGTTTAACACGAGCAGTATATTTAAAATCTCCTCTCCCTTTTAGGAGTGGGTATGCGTCTGGGTATTCTGAGTGACTCGCATGATCACGAGCTGAGCCTTGAGGAAGCCTTCAAGCGCTTCGCACAGCATGGGGTGAAACGCGTGCTACATGCGGGTGACTTGTGCGCGCCATTCATGATTGATCTGCTTGAAAAGCTGGCAGGAGCGTATGCTGTTGAACGGG